>NZ_VRVG01000081.1:0-24816 GCF_008040085.1 Methylobacterium sp. WL7
CCCCGGCCCCGGCCCGCCCGGTGGTGCTGAAGGCCCCGTCCGAGGACGGGGTGATCGGGCCGGAGCTCCAGCTCAACGGCATGTCCGGCACCCTGAAGCTGGAGCGGGCCGGCACCGCCGTCACGGCGCGGATCAAGCTGCCCGGCACCAAGATCTCGCAGCCGGCGGAGTCCTGCACGGTGCCGCTCGCCAACGGCAATCCCATCACCCTGACCTCCGAGGGCAAGCCCGAAGGCGCGCCGCGCTTCGAGGCCGCCGGGGCCGAGTGCCCGCTGCGCTTCGACGTGGTCGAGGGCGGGATCCTGGTCACGTCGCTGGGCCAGGGACCGATCTGCACCTTCTCGAATGCGGATTGCGCGACCACGCCCGTGGGGCTGTGGGGGCCGGCGGGCGCCAGCCTGATCCCCCGGGCCGGGGAGTTCGACACCGGCCGGGGCGTCGCCGACAAGGCGGTACGCGACAATTACAAGCTGATGACCCAGCGTGCCCGGCGCGAGGACGTGCGGCCGATCGTGAGCGAGCAGGCGGCGTTCTCGGCCGACCGGGAGCAGCTCTGCCGCGGCTACGCCCGCGAGGGCACGCACGGCTTCTGCCACCTGCGGGTCACCGAGAACCGGGCCCTGGCGCTCGCCACCCGCCTGGGTGCCAACACGGCGGTTCCGACCGCCGCGGCGGCCCCGCGCCGGTCCCGGCCCAGGCCCGCCGCGGAGCCGGCCGTCGACGGGGTGAACCCGGACACCGCCGGCGAGATGCCGCCGGAATAGCGGTCCGTCAGAGCATCGTCCTGCCCCGAAAGCCGGCGACCACCGTTCGGGACGATGCTTCAGGCCCGCCCGGCGGTCATCGACAGCATGGCCGGGTCGATGCCATTGGCCCGCAGGGCCAATTCGTACTTGGCGTCCAGGTCGGTGTCGAAGATCAGCGCCGGGTCGGCCGGGCAGTTGAGCCAGCCGTTGGCCATGATCTCGCTCTCGAGCTGCCCCGCCTGCCAGCCGGCATAGCCGAGCGCCAGCACGGCGCTGGCCGGGCCCTCGCCGCTCGCGATGGCGCGCAGGATCTCGACCGTGGCGGTCAGGCAGATGCCGTCGTCGATGATCAGCGTCGATTGCTGGATGTGGAAGTCGTCGGTGTGCAGCACGAAGCCGCGCCGGCCCTCCACCGGGCCGCCCATCAGCACCGGCATGTGGCCGACCCGTTCGCGCAGCCGGATCGCGTCCGCCTCCGGGGCGACGTCGAGCTGGACCAGCAGGTCCGGCATGCTGATGTCGGTCGCCGCCTTGTTGACGATGATGCCCATCGCGCCGTCGGCCGAATGGGCGCAGACGTAGATCACCGAGCGGGCGAAGCGCTCGTCGGCCATCCCGGGCATCGCCACGAGGAATTGTCCGTCGAGGAAGCTCGGGCCGGTGAGCGCGGACTGCACGGGCGACGCTGGGTTCGACATGCGCGTATGCTACGCGGCCCCCTCGCCTTGTCCAGCGGACAAAGCGCGCGTCGCCCCGGCCCCACCCGGCTGGAAAGGCGCTGTCGAATCTGCGGGCGGATCGCTATATATCCTCGCCCCCGGGCATTGGCCTTTGCATGGGCCTGATCTGGCCGCGAGAAGGAGGTGTCCCATGGCGGACGCTGCATCCCCGGCTGCCTTCGACATCGAGGCACAGCGCGCCCAGATCCAGCGGGCGCAGGAGGAGACGGGCAAGTTCGTCGCCGAGCAGCGCAAACTGATGGCCGAGGCGGCCAAGCTGGCCACAGAGCAGCTCAAGATGTCGGCCGAGGCGGCCAAGCTCGGCCGCGACCGGGCGCTGGCGCCCTGGCAGGTCGCGCTCTCGGGCATGGCCGCGGGCGCGGCCTTCTTCGGGGCGGGCGCCGCCTTCATCAAGCTGCTCGGAGCGTGACGAGCTCCGCCGCCTCCGTCCTCGACAGGCGCGGGCCGCCACGCTAGGTCAGCCGCGATTGTCCAGCGCGCGATCCGAGCGTGCAGCAACGAGGGACCCGCGATGATTCAGGTCGGCGACCACCTGCCCCAGACGACCTTCCGCGTGACCGGCCCCGAGGGCCCGCTCGCCCGCACCACCGACGACGTGTTCAAGGGCCGCCGCGTGGTGTTGATCGGCGTGCCGGGCGCCTTCACGCCGAGCTGCCACCGCAACCACCTGCCCGGCTTCGTTTCCAAGAAGGACGAGATCACGGCCCGCGGCGTCGACGCCATCGCGGTCACCAGCGTCAACGACGTGTTCGTGATGGACGCGTGGTCGAAGGCCAGCGGCGCCGAGGGCCTGGAATTCCTGGCCGACGGCAATGCCGACTTCGCCAAGGCCATCGGCCTGGAGATGGACGGCACCGGCTTCGGCCTCGGGATCCGCTCCAAGCGCTACTCGATGCTGGTCGAGGACGGCGTGGTGAAGATCCTCAACGTCGAGGAGACCCCCTCGAAGGCCGAGGCATCCGGCGCCGAGGCGCTGCTCAAGGTCCTCTGAGGCCATCGGGGCTCCGCGCCCCGTACCCATCCCGCGTCAGCTCCGGTGCGCTCCGGCGAGGTCGATGTCGTCCAGCGCGTCGTGGTGCAGGAGCAGCACGCCGGTCGCCGCCGCCAGGCGGCGCGCCGCCGGGGTGAAGCCGGCATTCGACACCACCGCGGCCCGGTCGCCCGCCCAGTAGCGCAGGGCGGCGGCCGCCTCCTGCACGGCGGCGTTGCCGACGGGCTTGGCCAGCCGCTTGCACTGCACGATCAGCCGGAGCCCGTCGCGCACCGCCACGATGTCGGCGCCCTGGTCGCCGCTCGGCGGGGTCCGGTGCGCCCGCCAGCCCGCCCGGGCCAGGCGGTCGGCGCAGTAGCGCTCGTAATCGATCCCGTCGCCCGGCGCCTCGTCTTCCTCGGGCAGCGCGATGGCGGCGGCCTCCGCCTCGACGATCGCCAGCATCCGGGCGCGCTCCGACTCGGCGAGGTCGGCAAACCGCGGCCCGATCTGCGGCAGGACGGTGCGGTCGAGGAAGTACGCCCGCTCCCGCAGCCAGCCGTCCTCGATCCGGTTGCCGTAGGCATCGGAAAAGCTCTCCTGCCGCCGCCGCAGCGCCAGGGTCTCGCCATGGGCCCGGGCGATCCGGCGCACCCGCGCCCGGAACCGGCGGGGCCGGCCGAGATGGCGCCCGAGGACCAGCGCGAGGGCCGCCCCCGTGGCCGCGAAGGCCGGCGGTCCGTACCAGAGCCCGAGCGGGCAGCCGAGCACGGCCGTCCAGAACAGGCGGGCGACGGGGTTGGGCTTGCCGGGCATCGGATCTCGGGTCGCGGATGAGCCCGCCGACCCTGGCAAGCGCCCCTTGCCCGATGCTGAATCCCGGCGGGAAAGCTGTGGATGCAGGCCCGCGGGCCTATTCCTTCTGGCCCTTCCGGCGCTGGTGGCCGAGCCCCATGCTCTTGGCGAGGCTCGAGCGCGCGGCGGCGTAGTTCGGCGCCACCATCGGGTAGTCGGGGGCGAGCCCCCACTTCTCCCGGTAGGCTTCGGGCGTCAGGTCGTAGTGGGTGCGCAGGTGCCGCTTGAGCGACTTGAACTTCTTCCCGTCCTCCAGGCACACGAGGTAGTCGGGCTGGATCGAGCGCCGCACCGAGACCGCCGGCCGAAGCTCCTCCACCGGCGGGGCCGGCGGCTGGCTCAGCCCGTGCAGGGTGGCGTGGACCGCGGCGATCAGTCCGGGCAGTTCCGGCACGGGCACCGGATTGTTGCTCACGAAGGCCGACACGATGTCGACGGACAGCGCGAGATAATCCAGGTCCTCTCCGACCGTGGCGTCCATTCCGAAACCTCCCGTCGCTTCGTCTCGGCCGCCATCGTTCGGCGTGTGCCGGCCGGAATCTGTGTCTGCCGAGGCTGATACAGGCCTATAAAGCGGCAGGTACTATGATGTGATCAATATAAGGGCAAGACCAATTTGTAAGTGACCACAACAGCCGACGTGATTGCAGCCTGCATTGTCGAATACTGTACAAAGCCGGCTCGTCCCGTGGCGGCCGGTGCGGGTCACGCGCGGCATCGGTGCATCCGGGCGTTGCACCTGCGGGAGATTGTGCCATCTGGTAGGGCGGCGGGTGCGCCGCGGCGCGCCTTGCAAAGCGCGTCACCCAGGCGAGGGGCCCCCATGCGCGCGCACAGATTCGGGCCGTCGGCGCCGTGAGCACGTACCGCTTCGACAAGCTCCTGGCGCCGCGCTCGGTCGCGCTGGTCGGAGCCGTGGCCCGCGAGGGCTCCCTCGGGCGCAGCGTGCTCGACAGCCTGCGCCGGGCGGGGTTTCCCGGCGCGATCCTGCCGGTCCAGCCGGATCACGAATCCGTGGACGGCCTGCCCTGCGTGAAGCGGGTCGCCGACCTCACCGTGGTGCCGGACCTCGTGCTGATCGCGGTGCCGCCCGCGAGCGTGCCCGAGGTGGTCGCCCAGGCCGCCGCGATCGGCGCCGGGGCGGCCGTGATCCTCACCGCCCGGCTCGGCCGCGGGCCGGACGACCCCGGGCCGGTGGCGCACCGGATCGCCCGCGCGCAGGGCCTGCGCCTGCTCGGCCCCGACAGCGCCGGCCTCGCGGTGCCCGCCGCCAAGCTCGATGCCAGCCTGTTCGCCCACGCCCCGGCGGCGGGGGACCTCGCGCTCGTCTCGCAATCCGGCACGGTGGCGGCGGCCATCGTCGAATGGGCCGCCCGCCACGGGACCGGCTTCTCCGCGGTGCTGTCGCTCGGCAGCGTGCTCGATATCGGGGTCGCCGACTGCCTGGACCATTTCGCCGCCGACTACCGCACCCGGGCGATCCTGCTCTGCCTCGACCGGGTGGCCGATGCCCGGCGGTTCATGTCGGCGGCCCGGGCCGCCGCCCGCGCCAAGCCCGTGGTGGTGCTGCGCGCCGGCCGGCACCGGCCGGACACGCGGGCGGCCGTGACCCATACCGGCGCGCTCGCCCGGCCGGACGCGGTCTACGCCGCGGCCTTCCGCCGGGCCGGCCTGCTCGCCGTGCCGGATCTCGACGCGATGTTCTCGGCGGTCGAGGCCCTGGGACGCCAGCGCCCGTTTCCGGGGGACCGGCTGGCGATCCTCACCAACGGCCGCGGCATCGGGCTGCTCGCCGCCGACCGGCTGACCGACCGCGCGGGCATCCTGGCCGAGATCCCCGCGGCCGAGGACCCGCCGGCCGGCAACCCGATCGACCTCGGCATCGATGCCGGCGGCCCGGCCTTCTCGGCCGCCCTGGCGCCGCTGCTGGCCGACCGGGCCAGCGACGCGGTGCTGGCGATCCACGTCCCCACGGTCCGGTCGGATGCCGGCGCGGTGGCCGGGGCGATCGCCGAGACGGTCACGCGCGCCCGCGCCGGCCAGACCCGCAAGAAGCCGGTCTTCGCGGTGTCGCTGGGCGATGCCGAGGTGGCGCGCGCCGCCTTCGCGGGGGCCGGGATCCCGCATTTCGCCACCGATTCCGAGGCGATCGAGGGGTTTTTGCACCTCGTGCGCTACCGCGAGGCGCAGGACGACCTGATGCGCACGCCGGATTCGCTGCCGCGGGACTTCTCCCCCGACACGGCCCGGGCCCGCTCGATCGTGGCCGCCGCCCTGCGCCAGGGGGCGGCCTGGCTCGACCCGGTCGCCGTGAACGGCCTGCTGGAGGCCTACGGCATCCCCACCGTGCCGATCACCCTCGCCCCCGACCAGGATTCCGCCGCGGCCGCCGCCTGGCCGATCATCGCGGCCGGCGGCACGGTGGCGCTCAAGGTCGTCTCGCCCGACGTGGTGCACAAATCCGACATCGGCGGCGTCCGTCTCGACCTCACCAGCGAGGCCGACGTCCGCGATGCCGCCCGCAGCATCCTGGCGCGCGCCCGGCGGGAGCGACCGGACGCCCGGGTCACCGGCTTCGCAGTGCAGCCGATGGTCCGCCGGGGCCAGCGCCGGGAGCTGATCGCCGGGCTCGCCGAGGACGCGGTGTTCGGGCCCGTGGTCGTGTTCGGCCGGGGCGGCACGGCGGTGGAGGTGATCGACGACCGCGCCCTCGGCCTGCCGCCCCTCGACCTCGCGCTGGCCCGCGACCTGATCGGCCGCACCCGGGTCGCCCGGCGCCTCGAAGGCTACCGCGACGTGCCGGCCGCCGATCTCGGGGCGATCGCCCTGACGCTGGTGAAGCTGTCCCAGCTCGCCGCCGACCTGCCGCAGGTGCGCGAGCTCGACATCAACCCGCTCTTGGCCGACGAGACCGGCGTGCTGGCGCTGGACGCCCGGGTCCGGATCGGGCGCGCGGAGCGGGGATGCCACGGCCGCGGCCACCCGCGCTTCGCGATCCGGCCCTATCCGGCGGAATGGGTCCGCACCCTCAACCTCAAGGACCGCACGATCCGGGTGCGCCCGGTGCGCCCCGAGGACGAGGGCCTGTTCCTGGCCTTCTTCAAGGGCCTCGATCCGGAGGACCTGCGGCTGCGTTTCTTCGGGCCGGTCCGCGAGTTCAGCCACGCGTTCCTCGCCCGGCTGACCCAGCTCGACTACGCCCGGGCCATCGCCTTCGTGGCCACCGAGGTCGATCCGCAGGGCGGCGAGCGCATGCTCGGCGCCGTCCGGCTGCACGCCGACGCCAACCACGAGAGCGGCGAATACGCCATCGCGGTCGGCCGCGACGCGCGCGGCACCGGCCTCGCCTTCGCGCTGATGCGGCTGATGATCGACTGGGCCCGCTCCGAGGGCGTCGGCCGGGTCGAGGGCATGGTGCTCGCCGAGAACCGCCCGATGCTGGCGGTCTGCCGCCGGCTCGGGTTCACGCAAGGGCGGGACCCGGAGGATCCGGGGTTGGTGACCGTGAAGCTGGAGCTTGGGGTGGGTTAGGGGCTCCGGCCCCGGTCGGCATCGTCTATCCGGACTGTACGCTAGCGGACGATCCTGACGCTCAGCCCGAGATCGGCCGGCAGCCGGCTCCAGGCCCGGTCCGTCGTCACGGCAACCGATCGGCGTTGCTTTGCCAGAGCGAGGCAGGCTCGATCGCCCAGCGAGAGTCCGAGAGGGCGCGTCGGCAGTCGCAGGATCCCGGCCATCCGCGCCTGCTCGTCATCGAAGGGTTCGATCGCGAGGCGGAGGACGCCGAGAGCCTGCGTGATCTGCGCTTCCGCTCCACCGGCTTCGGCCAACTTGGCATAGACTTCGGATAGGTTCACCGCACCGATCACGGATTGCGGCAGGACCTCGGCAACCGCCTCGGCACCTGTCTCCGCGCGAAGCAGGCACAGCAGCGCTGAGGCGTCGAGGACGAAGGCCTCACTCACGCTCCGCCTCGGTCCGACGCTCCGCGATCAACTCGTCGGCCAAGTTCCGATCGGCCGGCACGAAGCTGCGGACGATGGCCTGCGCTTCCCGGACTGCAGCGGACAAGGAGCGGATCCGCAGACCGTCCTCGGCCAGTTCGACCATGACGGTGTCGCCGGCTGCGAGCCCGAGTTCCCGCCGGAAATCCGCCGGGATGACGAGCGTCCCGCCAGCCTCGATCTTTGCCAAGTGCGAAGCCATGCCGAATTCCGGATCGCGGCCCGAAACAACGCTCGCTGTCCGCGCCATCGGACGCTGGCCGCGCCGTCCTATGATGCCCGATGAAAGCTAAAAAAGGAAAGTCCTGTGCCGCTATCCCGCGGCGAAGCGGACGTACCGTCGAGACATGGTCCGGTTCAGCCAAGCCCGGATGGCTGGATTGGGATCACCGCGGAGGTTGATGCACGTCCGGATTGCCCCCCTCCGTTGCCGGCTTCGCGATCGTTGCCTTGCTGGCCGCCGGCTTGGCGGCGACGGCCTTCGCCGCAGCGGGCTTGGTCACCGCCGGCTTGGCCACCACCGGCTTCGGCGGCGTTGGCGCCGCGGGCTTCGGCATCACGGCAGGCTGCACGGCACCGGCCGGTGCGATCGCCCCCGTGGCGGCGGGCTCCGGCGCCGGGGGCGGCGTGTCGAGGTTGTAGATGTCGTCGCGAAAATGCGCCGTCCCGTCCGGGGTGGCGTAGCCCGTGAGGTAGACGAACGTCACCGGCACCGGCTTGACCAGCTTGATGTCGCGGCGCTCCCCGTCGGCGATGCCGGTCTCGATCTCGATCGGGCCCCAGCTCGTGCCGGGCCCGTTGGGGCCGTCGGTGCCCTGCAGCAGCCAGCCGACCAGCTCCTTCACCTGCCCGACCCGGACGCAGCCGTGGCTGTGGAAGCGCACGTTGGCGGCGAACAGGGACTTGGCCGGCGTGTCGTGCATGTAGACGGCATAGCGGTTTGGCATGTCGATCCGCACCTGGCCGAGCGAATTGTCGAAGCCGGAATCCTGGCGCAGCGTGTAGGCCGCCGCCTTGTTGCCGGCCCAGTCGATCCGGGTCGGGTCGACCTCGCCGGCGGGGCCGAGGATGCGGATGTGGTTCCGGGCGAGGTAGCCCGGGTTCTTGCGCATCTGCGGGATGATCTCGTTCTTCACCACCGAGGCCGGCACCGTCCAGGTCGGGTTGAAGTTGATGTCGGTGACCCGGGTCTCCACCGTGGGTGTCGCCTTGTCGGGGGAGCCGACCACCGCGACGTAGCGGCGCGCCACCACGCCGTTCTCCACCGCCTCGACGATGGCCGAGGGCACGTTGACCACGACGTAGCGCTCGCCGAACGGGAATTTCGAGCCCATCAGCCGGGCCGCCGAGGCCGCGAGCTGGCGCTGCCGGGTGGCGGCCGGCACGTTCAGGGCGTTGATCGTGAGCCGGCCCAGGATGCCGCTGTCGGGCAGGCCGTGGCGGCCCTGGAACGCCGCGATCGCGGCCACCAGCGGCGGGTCGAGCCGGTCGCTCGGCGGCGCGTCCACGGGCAGGTCGCCGGTGAGCGTCAGGTGGTGGCGCAGCGACGGGATCGCCGGGCTGCGCTCCCCGGGCTTCAGCCGGATCAGGTCGTCGGGCAGCCGCTCCCAGCCGCCGGCCTCCGCGAAGGCGGCGTAGCGGTCGGCCACCTTCAGCGTGTCCAGGAAGGTCCGGGCGGTGAGCGTCGGGGTCGGGTCGGTGGAGACCTTGGCGTAGACCAGCGGCGCCGGCGCGCGCGGTTTTTTCGGCGCGTCCGGGGGCTTCACGTCGGACGTCTTGGCCTCGATCGGCCGGCCCTCGGGAGTCTTCGCGTCGGCCTTCACTTCGGCCTTCTCGACTTGGGCCCTCTCGACTTGGGCCTTCTCGACTTGGGCCTTGGGCTCCGGAGCCTTCACGGGTTCCGGGGCCGGCGGCACGGCGACCGGGACGGCGAGCGGCGGGGCCGCCGGCGCCGCGGGTGCGGCCGGGGCGCCCTGCGCCAGCGCGGCCACGGGGCCGCCGAGCAGCGCCAGAACCGAGAGGCCGGTGCCGAGGCGAGCGGGAAGGCGGAAACGGGTCGGGACCATACGCAACACTCCCGACGGCGCCCGGGACGGCGCGGTCGGGCGGGATGATGGGGCGGTACGGTTACCAATCTCCTCCGGTGAATCGCCCCCGCGGCGGGGCCCGTTCACCATCCATCGAGGGGGATCGCCTCCGGACCCGGGGGCGGATATCGATTCGCGCGGAAAAGGCGCACCCTGCCGGGCCGTGCCGTGAAGGACGATCAGCCGCCGCCATGCCGGAGTCCGGATCCCAGCGCCCCGGGGAGCGCCTGAGCACGATGCCCTACCTGCCCCAGCTCGACGGGGTGCGCGCGCTCGCGATCCTGATCGTGTTCGCGGCCCATTGCGGCTACAGCCACGTGGTGCCGGGGGGTTTTGGCGTCACGGTGTTCTTCTTCCTCAGCGGCTACCTGATCACGACGCTGCTGCGGATCGAGCGCGGGCGCACCGGCACGGTGTCGCTGTCGGCCTTCTACCTGCGGCGCAGCCTGCGCATCCTGCCGCCGCTCTACCTGACCCTGGCCGCCGCCGGGGCGCTCTACGCGGCGGGACTGCTCGACTGGATGCGGGTCGAGCCGGCGGCCGTGCTCGGCCAGGTGCTGTTCCTGACCAACTATCCCGGCCTGTTCGGCACCGAGGCGGTGCTGCCGGTGCCGCTCTGGAGCCTCGCCATCGAGGAGCATTTTTACCTGGTCTTCCCCTTGGCCTACGCCCTGTGGCTGGGCCGCCTGCGACCGCGCCGGGCGGCGCTGGCCTCCCTGGGGCTCTGCGCGGCGGTGCTGGCGATCCGCTGCGTCAACGTCTGGCGGCTGCCCGATTACAGCCTGAACTATTCCTGGACCCACACCCGCATCGACGCGATCCTGTTCGGCTGCTGCCTCGGCCTGTGGAACAACCCGGTGATCCCGGGCGACCGCGCCTGGCGGCCCCGGGCCTGGCACGTCGCCGCGAGCCTCGGGGTGATCCTGCTGACCCTGGCCGTGCGCGATCCCGCCTTCCGCGAGACCCTGCGCTACACACTCCAGAGCGCGGCGCTGTTCGTGCCGTTCGCCTACCTGCTGCACGGCGAGGGCCGGGCGGTGCGGCTGCTCGCGGCCCGGCCGATGCGCCAGCTCGGCCTCTGGTCCTACAGTTTTTATCTCGCCCACATGGCCGTGGTGGCGGCGGTGCTGCACCAGGCGCCCGGCCTGCACGGGCTGACGCTGATGCTGGCGGCCTTCCCGCTGACGCTACTCTGGTGCTGGGGGATGTACGGGCTGGTCGAGCGCACCTGCGCGCGGCTGCGCCGCCGGCTGCTGGCGGACCGGCCGCCGGAGCCCGTTCTCGGTGTCGCGGGGCGCTCACACGATCCCATACGGAGCGCGACGCAGCCCCCTCTCCCGAGCGGGAGAGGGGTGGGGTGAGGGGACAGGTCTATCCGGAGACGTCGCATCCCTCACCCTGTCCCTCTCCCGCACGGGAGAGGGGACCCGAGCCTCGTCCGGCGCCGCCAGGTAACTCCGCTGGCTCCTGACGACAGACAAGGTCGCACCGGCATCACCCCCGCCTGAGTTTTTCCCGCGCGGCGGCATGGTCCGGGGCGGCCTGGAAGCTGGCCAGCATCGCGTGCCAGAGCGGCTTGCGCCGGAACTGCGCGTCGAGGGGCAGCGCCCGCTGGGGCAGGCCGTCCGGCCGCTTGCGGTTGGGGTGGTCGTTCAGCCACGTGTCGGGGTCGTAGATGTCCCAGGTGAGCACGTCGAGCAGGGCGGGCTCGGCCAGGACCACGTCGAGGTAGCGGCGGGCGAAGTCGGCCACCCTGCCGTCGCGGGTCGCCACGTCGGACGGGAAGGCCCGGTCGTCGATGTCGAGTTCGGTGACCGCGATCCCCAGCCCCATCTGGCCGATCTCGTGCAGGAAGCGGCGCAGCTGGCCCTGGTCGATCGGGACCGTGCTGGTCAGGTGCGATTGCAGGCCGAACCGCCGGATCGGCACGCCGCGCGCGCGCATCGCCTCGAGCTGGCGCAGCACCTTGGTGCGCTTGGCCCCCATCCAGGGCGCGGCCTGCTCGACCGCGTCCTCGTTCCAGGTGCCGGCCGCCGCCGGGTCGGTCTCGTGCAGGATCCGGAAGGCGCGGTCCACGTAGCCGGGCCCCATCGCGGCGAGCCAGGGGGACTCGCGCAGGCCCCCGCCCCGGTCGGGGTCGCCCTCGTTGCCCAGGATCTCGTTGACCACGTCCCAGGCGACGATCTGCCCCCGGTAATGGCCGGCCACGGTCTCGATCCAGCGCCGCATGAAGTCCTCGGCCTGGACGGGGCTCGCCCGGCCGAGCAGCGGCGCGACCCACGGGGGCAGGGCCGCGTGCCAGACCAGGGTGTGCCCGCGCATCCGCTGGCCGTTGGCCCGCGCGAAGCGCAGGATCGCGTCGCCGCGGGCGAAATCGGTGCGCCCGGGGGCGGGCAGCACCTCCTCCATCTTCATCTCGGTGCCGCAGACCAGGATACCGCATTCCCGCGCCACCGCCTGCCGGTAGGCTGGGGTCGAGTCGAAGCGGTGGAACGGCACCTCGCAGCCGTAGAGCAGCCCCTTGGCGGCGGCGGCGGCCTGGAGGCTGTCGGCCGACCAGGACGGCTTGCCGAGGGGGCCGAACCCGGACGGCGCAGCCCCCGCCGCCGTGGCGAGGCCGGCGCAGGCCGCCCCGGCGAGGAGCGCGCGGCGGCTCGGCAGGCCGGGGGGTGGGGTCATGCCGGGTTCTCGCTTCGAGGGATACGTCACCCCGTCATTCCGGGGCGCCGCAGGCGAGCCCGGAATCCAGAACCGCCGACGGAGCAAGATCTTGCTCGGCTTGAGGTTCTGGATTCCGGGCTCCGCTTCGCGGCCCCGGAATGACACGGTGGGTGAGCGTGCGCCGCGGGAGTTATCAACTTCCGGAGGAATAACATCTCCTCATGCGATCGCCCTAGTCGGCAAGGGCGCTGGCAGCGGACCGATCGCACCGGTTCCAACTCGCCTTCGGCCCCGACGCGCCCCATCTTCGGGGCGCCATCCAGCCGAGGACCGAACCATGAGCCAGCATCCCGCCATCAGCCCAGGCCGCAGCGCGGTCGTCACCGGGGCGGCGAGCGGCATCGGGCTCGCGGCGGCCAAAGCCTTCGCGCGGGCCGGCATGAACGTCTGGCTCGCCGACCTGCCCGGCCCGGCCCTCGAGGAGGCCCACCGCGCCGTGGCCGAACTGGCCGCCGTCGAGGTCCGGGCTTTGCCCACCGACGTCTCGGACCGGGAGGCCGTGGAGGCCCTGGCGGCCCATGTCGCCAAGGCCGGGCCCCCGGCCGTGGTGATGCTGAACGCCGGGATCGAGGCCGGTGGCAAGCTCTTCTCCGACGCCGGGACCTGGACCCGGATCCTAGGCACCAACCTCGGGGGCGTGGTCAACGGCATCCACGCCTTCGCGCCCGGCATGATCGCGGGCGGCCAGCCCGGCGCGGTGATCGTCACCGGCTCGAAGCAGGGCATCACCACGCCGCCCGGCAACGCGCCCTACAACGTCTCGAAGGCGGCCGTGAAGGCGGCCACCGAGGCCCTGGCCCACGAACTGCGCAGCCGCGAGGGCTGCCGGACCACCGCGCACCTGCTGATCCCGGGCTTCGTCTATACCGGCCTGACCAAGGCCCGCGGCGTCGCCGAGAAACCACCCGGCGCCTGGACGCCGGATGAGACCGTCGCCTTCATGCTGGACCGGCTGGAGGCGGGCGATTTCTACATCCTCTGCCCCGACAACGAGACCACCCGGGCGCAGGACGAGAAGCGCATCGCCTGGGCGGCCGGCGACATCATCGAGAACCGGCCCGCTTTGTCGCGCTGGCACCCGGATTTTTCGGAGGCGTTCAAGCGGTTCATGGCGGAGTGAGCCGCTCCGTCATTGCGAGCGGAGCGGAGCGACCCGGGGCTTCGCGACGCGGGGAGTTGTGGAGCGAGGACGGCGTGGGCCGAGGGATCCGGGCGAGCACCTCCGGCTTTCGTGTGCCGTCCGGACCTGAACAACGCCTGAGGGACGAAGTCACGTCTCCGTCAACTTATGAGCGCCACACCTGGGGTACGGCCGGTCGCGGCATCGCGGCCGGCGAGGCACAGGAGGACATCGATGTTCACCAAGACCGCACGCCTACGCCTGGCGGCCGCCGCCGTGGCGCTCGGGGGGATCGCCCTCGGAGCCCCCGCGATGGCCGCGCCGCTCGGCCTCGACACCGGCCTGCACCAGGGCGCCGGCGACATCGTGGATGTCCAATACGGCTACGGGTACGGCCATCGCCACGGCTTCGGCCCGCGTCACGGCTTCGGACCGGGCTTCCGGGGCCACCATCATCACGGCTGGGGGCGCGGCCACCATCGCGGCTGGGGTCATCATGGCGGCTACGGCCATCACCGCCACGGCGGCTGGGGCCACCGTCACGGCCACGGCCGCTGGTAAGGCCGGCGGGGCCGGAGCCTATCCGGCCCCGACACGCTCGATGATCGCCGGGCGGCCGGGGGGCGCCGCGCCGATCCGGTAGGCCGCCCGCAGGGCCGCCTCGGCCCGGTCGGCGGCGGCCTCGTCGGCCGCGTGGACGATCCCGATCTGACCGGCCGCGTCGCCGGGACCCGCGAGGTCGGTGAAGCCGACCCGCGGGTCGATCGCGTCCTCGGGCCGGGTCCGTCCGCCGCCGAGCCCGATCACCGCCAGCCCGATCGCCCGGGTGTCGATCCCGGCGACCACGCCGTCCTGACGGACCGGCCGCCGCACCGGCGCGGCCGGCAGGTATCGCGCCGGGTCCTCCAGGAGATCGCCCGGGCCGCCGAGGGCCGCGACCATCTCGGAAAAGATCTCGGCCGCCCGGCCGGAGGCCAGCGCCGCCTCCAGGCGCCCGGCCGCCGCGTCCCGGTCCGGCGCGAGGCCGCCGACCGCCAGCATCTCCGCCCCGAGCGCCAGGGTGACCGCGTGGAAGCGCGGCTCGCGGCGCGCCCCCGTCAGGTAGTCGATCGCGTAGGCGACCTCGACGGCGTTGCCGGCGGCGCTGGCGAGCGGCGCGTCCATGTCGGTGATCAGCGCGGCGGTGCGCAGGCCTGCGCCCTCGGCCACCGTGACGATGCTCTCGGCCAGGGCCCGGGCTTCGTCCAAGCCCGCCATGAAGGCGCCGGAGCCCTGCTTGACGTCCATCACCAGCCCGTCGAGCCCGGCGGCGAGCTTCTTCGACAGGATCGACGCTGTGATCAGGTCGAGGGATTCCACCGTGCCGGTGACGTCGCGGATCGCGTAGAGGCGCCGGTCGGCCGGGGCCAGCTCGGCGGTCTGGCCGATGATCGCGCAGCCGACCCGGCCGACCACCCGGCGGAAGGTGTCGAGCCCCGGTGTGGCGTCGTAGCCCGGGATGCTGGCGAGCTTGTCCAGCGTCCCGCCGGTATGGCCGAGGCCGCGGCCCGAGATCATCGGCACGTAGCCGCCGCAGGCCGCCACCATCGGGGCGAGGGCCAGGCTCACCGTGTCGCCGATGCCGCCGGTGGAGTGCTTGTCGAGCACCGGGCCCGGCAGGTCCCATGTCAGCACCGCGCCGGATCCGGCCATCGCCCGGGTCAGCGCCACCCGCTCGGGCAGCGCCAGTCCGCGGAAGAACACCGCCATGGCGAAGGCCGCCGCCTGCCCCTCCCCGACCGCGCCGTCGGTGAGGCCCCGGACGAAGCCTGCGATCTCCTCCGGATCGAGGACCAGGCCGTCGCGCTTGGCCCGGATGGTTTCCTGCGGCAGGCGCATGGGTCTCACGAGTCCCGCGCCTGGATCAGCGCCCCGAACAGGCTGCTCGCCCCGAGCCTGAAGGTCTTCGGGCTCACCCAGTCCGGCCCCATGATCCGGTCGGCGAGCGCCAGGTAGGCGCCCGCATCGGCGACGCTGCGCAGGCCGCCTGAAATCTTCAGGCCCGCCGCCCGGCCGCCCTCCCGGCCGCCGGCTCGAATCTCGGCCAGCATCGCCTCGGCGGCCTCCGGAGTCGCCGAAATCGGGCTCTTGCCCGTGGAGGTCTTGAGGAAGTCGGCCCCCGCCTCCAGCGCCAGCCGCCCGGCGCGCCGGATGACGTCGGGATCGGCGAGTTCGCCGGTCTCGAGGATCACCTTCAGCACGGCGGCCCCGCAGGTGTCGCGCACCGCCTCGACCATGTCGCGGGCGGTGGCGGCGTCGCCGCGCAGGATCGCGCGATAGGGCAGGACCAGGTCGATCTCGTCGGCGCCGTCGCGCAGGGCCTCTGCGGTGTCGTCGGTCGCCCGGGCGCAATCCTCGCCGCCGGCCGGGAAGTTGATCACCGTGGCGACCCGGATGCCGCTGCCCTCGAGCGCCCGCGCGCCCTGCGCCACGAAATGCGGCCAGACGCAGATCGCCGCGACGCCGCCCGCGCGCGCATCCCGGCAGAGCGCGTCGATCTTCGTCTCGGTGCAGGTCTCGGTCAGGTCCGTGAGGTCGAGGAGCGGCAGCGCCCGGCGGGCGACCGCACCGGCATCCGGGTCATCCATGGTCGGTCTCCTGGGCCGGCAGGCCTGCGGCGAAGGCCCGGACCAGGCGGCCGAGATCGGCGGCGGCCCGGGCCGCCACCGCCTTGGTCTCGGCGTGATGGGGCGCGCCCCCGGCGATCCCGGCGGCGAGGTTGGTCACCACCGACACGGCCGCCACCGGCAGGCCGAGGAAGCGGGCGAGGATCACTTCGGGCACGGTGGACATGCCCACGAGGTCGGCTCCGAGGATGCCGGCCATCCGGACCTCGGCCGGGGTCTCGAAGCTCGGGCCGGAGAACCACGCGTAGACGCCCTCACCGAGGGGCACGCCGCAGGCCCCCGCCGCGGCCCGGAGGCGCGCGCGCAGGTCCGGATCGTAGGCGTCGGTCATCGGCACGAAGCGGGCGTCGCTCGCCTCGCCGATGAGCGGGTTCAGGCCCGACAGGTTGATGTGGTCGGCGAGCAGGACCAGGCTGCCCGGGCCGGTCTCCGGCCGCAGGGACCCGGAGGCGTTGGTCAGCAGCAGGCGCCGCGCCCCGAGGCCGGCGGCGCAGGCGAGCGGAACCCGCATCGCCGCCGCCTCGCCCCGCTCGTAGGCATGGGCCCGGCCCTCGAACACCAGCACCGGCCGCCCGGCGAGGCGCCCGCGATGCAGCCGGCCGCCATGGCCGCTGACGCCGGCCCCGGGGAAACCCGGGATCGCCGCGTAATCCAGCGCGTGCGCGTCCGCCAGCTCGGCCGCGATCCCGCCGAGCCCGGTGCCGGTGACGATCGCGCAGGCGTAGCCGCCGCCGAAGCCGGCGGCCCGGAGGGTGGCGAGGGCGGCGGCGTCAGTCACCCAGCGTCTCCGGCCCGAACGATTCGGGCAGCAACTCCGCCAGCGTGAAGGTTTTCGCGACGCGCTCCGGCCCGGCGGCGTGGATCGGCGTGTCCGGTCCGGCGAATTCGCGGATGCGCTGGCGGCAGGCGCCGCAGGGCGTCACCAGGCCCGCGCCGTCGCCGCAGACCAGGATCGCGGTGATGCGCCGGCCGCCGCCCGCGATCATTGCGGCGATCGCCCCGGCCTCCGCGCAGGTCCCGACCGGGTAGGCCGCGTTCTCGACGTTGCAGCCGGCATGGATCGCGCCGCGCTCGTCGCGCAGCGCCGCCCCGACCCGGAACCGGGAATAGGGCGCGTGCGCCCGCGCGCGCACCGCCCGGGCGGCCTCGAACAGGGCTGTCAGCCCCTCATCCCGTTGCGCTGAATCGGCGGCCTGCATGGCCGATCTTTGGCACCCGGCGGGGCGGCCTGTCGAGGGGCGGAGCAATGGCAGAGGGCATAGTGCGGTGCCAACGAGAGCAGCTGTTTTCAGTGTGCGGGCTACTCGGATGCGTTGAAAATCCGGATCCCTTATTCCGGGGCGCCGAAGGCGAGCCCGGAACGCCGGGGGCCCACACGTTCCGTTCGCAGCCGCATCCATACCATGGCCGCAGAAGCCGCAAGTCCCCTCTCCCGTGCGGGAGAGGGTTGGGGTGAGGGATGCGCCCTATCCGGACAAACCTGTCCCCTCACCCTGTCCCTCTCCCGCACGGGAGAGGGGACCCGCGCGTCATCCTGTGCCCAAGTGTCCCGGCCCGAAGTGTGAATCCGGCAGCCCGTGCGGGAGAGGGTGCGCGGAGCGACCTGTAACAGCGCTTGCGCCTCAAACCTGTGCAGGGCCGTCGTTGGGAATGACGTGGCGAATGTTCGGCCGTCCCCGAAAATCCCTCAGCGCGTCGCCGCGCCCGCCCCCAGCATCCCGGCGGCCTGGCGCAGGACCGCGTCGTCCTGCGGGCCGCTCAGCGCGTAGGCGGTGTCGCCGGCATTCCAGGACAGGAGCGTGCCGTCGTCGGAGCCGGTGAGCGCCGCCGGGCCGCCGCGCAGGCCGCGGGTGGCGAACAGCGAGGCCTCGCCCATCGAACCGGCCTCGAAGGCGATCTCGATGCCCGTGCCGTGGCGGCCGGGGAAGACCTGGATGTCGCGCACCTGCCAGCCCGCCGGGAGCGGCGGCAGATCGATGCCGGTGACCGATTGGAGGCGGGCCCGGTCGTAGACCGGGTGCTCGCCCTGGCTGGAGATGCTCTTGCGCAGCTGCGCCACGGCGCGGGCCTGGCGGGCGTCGGCGATCAGGGCCGGATCGGGGGTCGCGGCCAGGGTGTCGGGCACGCCGAACCGGCCGATCTCGTCGTGGGCGAGCCAGCCCGCGCCGACCAGGACCACGATTGCGGCGGCGCGCTTGAGCCGCGCGCCGACCCGGCGCCAGCGCTGGTTGCGGTCGAAGCGGCGGGCCAGGACGAGGGTGCGGTCGGGCCCCGGCCCGGGCATGCGCTCGAAGGCGGCCCGGAGGGCGTCGCGGTCGTGCAGGTCGGCCATCACCTGGGCGGCGGCCCCGGGATGGGCGGCCAGGTGCGCCTCGACGTCGAGACGGCGCATCGGGTCGATCTGCCCGTCGACGAAAGCGATGAGGTCGTCGTCTGTTATCGGATCCATCATCGGTGAAGTCCTCGGTTCCAGCGTGCCGCCGGGGCGGATCCGCCGGTCGTCATCGTCTCTGTTCCGGCCCTGCGCGGCCGGTCCGGGTCGAATGCCTCAGGCATCTCCGGCGGCGCGCTTTATCGGCGGCCGGTCCCGGGTCTGGTCGGAGGCGACGAGGCGCAGGCCCGGGAAGGTGCCGCGCCGGACATCCGGCCGGTTCGTTTCGGGCTCGGCCTCGGTCGTGCCCCGGGCGCCGTCCTCGAAGGCGCGCAACGCCGCCCGGCCGCGGCCGAGGCGGGACATCAGCGTGCCGATCGGGATCCCCAGCACCGCGGCGGCGTCGGCGTAGGCCATGCCCTCCAGGGTCACGAGGTGCAGGGCGGCGCGCTGCTCCTCCGGCAGGGTCAGGAAGGCCTGCCGGATCTGGGCGAGGCGGACCCGGCCCTCCTGGGCGGGGGGCGCCATGTCCTCGCTCATCCGCACGAGTGCGTCGGCGTGCCGCGCCTCGACCTGGCGGCGGCGCTGCTCGTCGATGAAGGCGTTGTGCAGCACCGTCATCATCCAGGTGCGCAGGTTGGTGTTGGGGCGCAGGGACCCTTGCATCTCCAGGGCGCGCACCAGGGTATCGTGCACGAGGTCGTCCGCCCGCAGCGCGTCGCGGGTCAGCGAACGGGCGTAGCGCCGCAGGGGCACCAGCAGGTCGACGATGTCCGGATGCTTGAGCTTGTCTGACGCCATAGGGTGTGAACGCGGGGGCCCGGGCGTTTAATCCCGGGCGCCGTTCAGGCCTGATCGAGGGTGGCGGCGATGCCCGAGACGAGGCGCGGGTCGGTGGGCTCCACCTGGGTGGCGAAGGCGGCGGCCAAGGAGCCGTCCCGGGCGATCAGGTACTTGTGGAAGTTCCAGCGCGGGGTCTCGCCCGGCCGCTCCGCCGCCGCCCATTGGTAGAACGGGTGGGCGCCCGGCATCTTCACCCGGGTCTTGGCGGTCAGCGGGAAGGTCACGCCGTGATTCTTCCGCGCGGCCTCCGCGATGGCCGGCCCGTCGAGCGGCTCCTGGTTGCCGAAATCCGGCGACGGCACGCCGATCACCGTGAGGCCCCGGTCGCCGAAGCGGGTCCACAGGGTCTGGAGCCCGGCGAGCTGGCCGGCATAGCCGCAGGCCGTGGCGGTGTTGACCACCAGGATCGGCCGCCCGGCATAGGCCGAGAGCGGCATGGCGCCGCCCTCCGGATGCTCGAAGGCGAAGTCGCCCGCCCGCCCGGACGGCGCGGCCCGGGCGGCGCCGGCAAACCCGGCGCCCAGCAGGATCAGGGCCTCGCGGCGCAACATCGTCATGGCGGCCTCGCACGGTCACGGGCACTCGCACGCCCACACGGAACCTAGCGCGCGTCGGGCAGATCCCAACAACCGGGATCCCAAAGGGCCTGCGGCCCTTTGGCGGGGTTCCGGGGCGCGCAGCCCCGCGCTTCGCTTACGCCGCTCGCACCGTGTCGAGGAAGCGATGGACCTCCGCGTCGAGACGCTCGGCCTGGACCGAGAGTTCGGAGGCCGAGCCGAGCACCTGCACGGCGGCGGCTCCGGCGCCCTCGGCGGCGCTGGCGACCCCGGCGATGTTGGCCGTGACCTCGCCCGCCCCGGTCGCGGCCTGGCCGACGTTCCGGACGATCTCCTGGGTCGCCGAGCCCTGCTCCTCGATCGCGGCGGCGATTCCGGTGGACAGCCCGCTCATCTCGGTGATGCGGCCGACGATGATCCCGATCGCGTCCACCGTCTCCCCGGTCCAGGACTGGATCTCGCCGATCTGCCGGGCGATCTCGCCGGTGGCCTTGGCGGTCTGGCCGGCCAGCTCCTTCACCTCCGTGGCGACCACCGCGAAGCCGCGGCCCGCCTCGCCGGCCCGGGCGGCCTCGATCGTGGCGTTGAGCGCCAGCAGGTTGGTCTGGCCGGCGATGCCGCTGATCAGGTCGACCACGGCGCCGATCTTCACCGCCCCGTCGCGCAGGTTGCGCACGAGGTCGGCGGATTTCCCGGCCTCCAGCACGGCGGCGTCGGCGAGGTCGGCCGAGGCCTGCACCTGCCGGCCGATCTCGTTGACGGAGACGCCGAGTTCCTCGGCCGCCGCCGCCACGGTGTTGACGTTGGAGGCGGCCTGCTCGGCCGCCGTCGCCACATGGGTCGACTGGCTGGCGGTCTCGGCCGCCGCGGCGCTCATGGTCTCGGCGGTGGCTTTCAGGCTCGCCGCGGCGGTGGCGACGGCGCGGATGATGCCGCCGACGGCGCCCTCGAAGCTGGCGGCCAGATCGCGCATCGCCGTCTTGCGCTGCGCCTCCTGGCCGATCCGGGCCTCAGCGGCCTCCGCCTCCAGGACCTTCGTCCGGGCGAGCCCGTCCCGGAACACCTGCACGGCGCCGGCCATGGCGCCGATCTCGTCGCGGCGCCCGACGCCGGGGATCTCCACGGAGAGGTCGTCGGCGGCGAGCCGGGTCATGGCCTGGGTCATCCGGTTGATCGGCTTGCCGATGCCGTGATGCAGGAGCAGGGACCCGATCAGGGCGGTGACCACCACGGCGCCGAGGCCGATCAGGTTGGCCATCCGCGCCGCCGAGACGGCCGCCGCCGAGGCGGCGCTCCGGTCCTTCAGCAGATCCTGCTCGACCTGCGCGATCTCGGCCGCCTTGGCGCGCACGGCATCCATCGCCGCCTTGCCGACGCCCGAGCCTTCGAGCCGGCGCGCGTCCTCCCGGGTCGCCGGGTCCTTCATCAGGGCGAGTTCGCGGTCCGCCACCGCGTCGCTCCAGCGCTCGGCCAGGGCCTTCAGCTCCAGGAGGCGCCGGGGCTGCGTGGGATTGTTGGCGGTGAGCTTGCGCGCCGCGTCCCAGGACGCCGCGAAGGCCTTCCGCCCGGCCTGCTCGGGCTCGAGGAAGAGCGGCTCGGCGGAGATCAGGTACCCCCGCAGGGCAGTCTCCCGGTCGATCATCGCGACCACCATCCGGTCGACCTCGGCCAGCACCTCGTGGGTGTGGACGGTCCAGGCCTCGGTGTCCTCGATCAACACGATATTGCGGAGCGAGACCGCCGAGGCGCCGGCGGTGATCGCCAGCATCAGGGCCATGACCAGCGCGATCTTCACGCCGGTCCTGAGATCGATCAGACGAAAACCCATGGCCCGTCCTTCGGGGAAGAATCACCGGGCCCGATCGGCCCGCGGTCGACGTGCCGGGATACAACAACTCCGTGAAATATCTCTTACGTCGCGGCTTTTTTGATTAAAAAGCGATACTTAGCCAGTTAATACACCCTCCAGATTGAAATATATTCAGTCACATCGCGTCCAATCATCTTAATATGACTTCGCACAGAGCCGGGGGCAATACGGGTATTGAGCCATGCCCTCCGCGATCGACCAGTCTTGCCGCGGCTATTGATACGCGTCCCGCAGGTTCAGGGTGCAGGCGTGGCCGATGGTCCCGTAGGTCTCGGAGAGCCAGGTCCGGGCGGCGCCGCGGCCCTTGTCGCGCAGGCGCTTGAACACGGTCCAGCGGGCGTCGAGCTTGGAGGCGGCGTTGTAATCCTCCAGCGCGTCGGTCCCGTCGATCCGGTGCACCAGGACCCGCTGGTAGCCGCCCTGGCCCAGGGTGCCGTCCTCGATCAGGCCGTCGAGGAAGTCGATCGCCCGCAATTCCCGCATCAGGTTGGCGTTGAAGGTGATCTCGTTGAGCCGGTCGCGGATCTCGTTCTCCGTGCGTGGGGTCTCGCGCCGCTCGACCGGGTTGATCTGGACCAGCACGATGTCCCGGGTCCGGGCGCCCCGGTGCAGCGGGTAGAGCGGCGGGTTGCCGAGGTAGCCGCCGTCCCAATAGGGCACGCCGTCGATCTCAACCGCCTGGAACACCGTCGGCAGGCAGGCCGAGGCCATCAGGTGATCGACGGTCAGGCGCTCGCGCTCGAACACCGCGAGCTTGCCGGTCCAGACATTGGTGGCCGAGACGAACAGGCCGGCGGTCTCGGACTCCCGCAGGCGCTCGAAGTCCACCTGCGCGGCCAGCGCCTTGCGCAGCGGGTTGATGTTGAGCGGATTCGACACGTAGGGGCTGGGCGAGAGCATCTTGGACCAGAACTCGGCCACCGGGTTGCCCTTCCACAGGCTGAACAGCCCGCTGACGAAGTTGCGCTGGGCCGGGCCGAGGTCGCCGTCGAGGCTGACCTCGCGCCAGAACCGCTCGAGCCCCTCCCGGGCGCCGTCCGGGCCGCCCTTCAGCCAGCCGTCGACCATCACGACGGCGTTCATCGCCCCGGCGCTCGCCCCGGTCAGCGCCTCGAAGGCCAGGCGGCCGTCCTCGATCAGGGCATCGAGCACGCCCCAGGTGAAGGCGCCGTGCGCGCCCCCGCCCTGCAGGGCGAGGGCGACCGGCTTCTCGGCCCGGGGCCCCGCCAGGATCCGGTGCGGCGGGTGGGCGGGCGTGGGCTCGATCCCGTCCGAGACAGGGATTCCGGACGAAGGGTCGGGCAAGGTTTCCGGCAAGATTTCCGGCAAGATTTCCGGAACGACGGTCACCGGGTTGTGCGGCTCACCGCCGTGGGGATGCTTGCGCATGTCGGCCTCCAATCAGGGCTCCCTACATGGGATGGTGCACTGCAACATCAACCATGCCGGGGGCTGGCGGCGCGGTGACGGGCGGCGCGCGGCGCGCGATTCCGGCAACAGGGGCGGACGAAAACCGGTGTCGGCCGCGCGGCAAACTCGACATCCGCATCCGGATACGACATGACAACCGCGATGCTGTCATGCGTGGCGTCTGCTTGACGCCGCGCGGCGTCGTCCGCAGCTAACCGCGGTCGGCCCGCAGCCCCGAAGCTCCGGCGAGGCGCGCGCCGCGAGATGCCCGGCCAGCCCGTTTCAGGGCTCCGGCGCTCCGCACAGTGCGCGCCCGCGAAGGTCCACGATGGAAGTCATGGAAGCCATCCGCTCCGAAAATCCCGCCGCGACCGCCCTGACCAGCGGGGGTCCGGAGATCGCCGGCCCCGCGCCGCGCCACCGCACGGTGGGCGTCACGGTCGGCGAGGGCGAAGGCGCGGTCACGGTCGGCGGCGGCGCCCCGATCGTCGTGCAGTCGATGACCAACACCGACACCGCCGACATCGACGGCACGGTGGCGCAGGTCGCCCAGCTCGCCCGGGTCGGCTCGGAGCTGGTCCGCATCACCGTCGACCGGGACGAGGCGGCGGCCGCGGTGCCGAAGATCCGCGAGCGGCTCGACCGGATCGGCGTCCACGTGCCGCTGATCGGCGACTTCCACTATATCGGCCACAAGCTCCTGGCCGACCATCCGGCCTGCGCCGAGGCCCTGGCGAAGTACCGGATCAACCCCGGCAACGTCGGGTTCAAGGACAAGAAGGACACCCAGTTCTCCTCGATCATCGAGCAGGCGATCAAGTACGGCAAGACCGTCCGGATCGGCGCCAACTGGGGCTCGCTCGACGGCGAGCTGCTCACCCACCTGATGGACGAGAACGCCAAGCTGCCGCGGCCGATCGATGCCCGCGCGGTGATGCGCGAGGCGATGGTGCGCTCGGCGATCGGCTCGGCCGACCGGGCGGTGGAACTCGGCCTGCCGCAGAACAAGATCATCCTGTCGGCCAAGGTCTCGGCGGTGCAGGACCTGATCGCGGTCTACCGCGAGGTGGCGCGCCGCTCGGATTACGCGATCCACCTGGGCCTCACCGAGGCCGGCATGGGCTCCAAGGGCCTGGTCGCGGCCTCGGCGGCGATCGGCGTGCTGCTCCAGGAGGGAATCGGCGACACGATCCGCTACTCGCTGACCCCGGAGCCCGGCGGCGACCGGAGCGTGGAGGTCAAGGCGAGCCAGGAATTGCTGCAGACCATGGGCTTCCGCACCTTCGTGCCGATGGTCGCGGCCTGCCCGGGCTGCGGCCGCACCACCTCGACCACCTTCCAGGAGCTGGCCCGGGACATCCAGAACTGGATCGTCACCTCCATGCCGGAATGGAAGAAGACCTATCCGGGGGTCGAGGGCCTGAACGTCGCCGTGATGGGCTGCATCGTCAACGGCCCGGGCGAATCGAAGCACGCCGATATCGGCATCTCCCTGCCGGGCACCGGCGAGACCCCGACCGCCCCGGTGTTCATCGACGGCAAGAAGGCGATGACGCTGCGCGGCGCCACGCTCGCCAAGGATTTCGAGACCGTCGTGATCGAGTACATCGAGCGCCGCTTCGGCCAGCAGGGCGGCGGCACGCGCACCGCGGCCGAATAGCCGGACGCAGGTCGCGCAGGACGGCAGGATTAACCGCCGTGCCATTCCGGGGCGCCGCAGGCGAGCCCGGAACCCAGAGCCGCCGACAGCGCAAGATTTTGAACTATCGGCGGTTATGGATCCCGGGCTCCGCTTCGCGGCCCCGGGATGACAAGGCGGGTGATTAGAAGTTCAGAGAACTCTTGAGTCCCAAGAG
>NZ_VRVG01000082.1:0-24441 GCF_008040085.1 Methylobacterium sp. WL7
GGTGCCGACGGTCAGCGCGTGGGCGGCCATCAGGGCGAAGGCGGCGAGCAGGAGGACGCCGAGCAGCGCCAGGACGAGGTCGGAAGTCCGCGGCGGCGGCGCACCGGCCCGGTGCCGGGGCGGGGGTGCCCGGTGCAGCAGGAGGTGATGGCGCGGCATGCGCCGGGTCGGGAGCGTGCGCGGCATCTCAGCCTCCGCTGGCGAAGGTCTGGCCGGCCGAACCGGCCAGGTGCTCGACCACCGGGCCCAGCGCCAGGGACGGGAAGAAGGTCAGCCCGCCGACGATCAGGATCACGCCGACCAGCAGCCCGATGAACAGCCCGCCATGGGTCGGGAAGGTGCCCGCCGAGGCCGGCAGCGTCTTCTTGGCGGCGAGCGAGCCCGCGATGGCGAGCACCGGGATCTTCACGAAGAACCGGCCGACCAGCATCGCGAGGCCCAGGGTGCTGTTGTAGAACAGCGTGTTGGCCGTGAGCCCGCCGAAGGCCGAGCCGTTGTTGGCCGCCGCCGAGGTGTAGGCGTAGAGGATCTCGGTGAAGCCGTGCGGCCCGGCATTGGCCGGCCCGGCGAGGCCCGCCGGCAGCACGGTCGCCAGCGCGGTGCCGCCGAGCATCATCAGCGGCAGGCACAGGATGCCGAGCATCGCCATCTTGACCTCCCGCGCCTCGATCTTCTTGCCGAGGTATTCGGGGGTGCGCCCGACCATCAGGCCGGCCACGAAGATCGCCACGATGACGAAGACCAGCATGCCGTAGAGGCCGGCCCCGACGCCGCCGATGACGACCTCACCGAGCTGCATGTTGATGAGCGGGATCATGCCGCCGAGCGCCGTGAAGCTGTCGTGCATGGCGTTGACCGCGCCGCAGGATGCGGCCGTGGTCACCACCGCGAACAGCGCCGAGGCCACGATGCCGAAGCGGATCTCCTTGCCTTCGAGGTTCCCGCCCGCGAGGCCGAGGCCGTTGAGTACGGAGCTGCCCTGCGCCTCCGCCCAGTAGGTGACGAGGACGCCGGCCAGGAACAGGATCCCCATCGCGCCGAGGATCGCCCAGCCCTGGCGCTCGTCCCCGACCATGCGGCCGAACACGTTGGTCAGGGCGGCCCCGATCGCGAAGATCGACACCATCTGGACGAAGTTCGACAGCGCGGTCGGGTTCTCGAACGGGTGCGCGGCGTTGGCGTTGAAGAAGCCGCCGCCGTTGGTGCCGAGCATCTTGATCGCGACCTGGCTCGCCACCGGGCCGATCGCGATGGTCTGCCTTGCCCCTTCCAGCGTGGTCGCGTCGACCGAGGCGCCGAGCGTCTGCGGGACGCCCTGCCAGACCAGGAACAGCGCGTAGGGGATGCAGAGCGGCACGAGCACGTAGAGGGTCGCCCGGGTGACGTCGACCCAGAACGACCCGATGGTGCCGGTGGAGGCGCGGGCGAAGCCGCGGATCAGCGCCACAGCGACCGCGATGCCGGTGGCCGCCGACAGGAAGTTCTGGTGCGTGAGCCCGAGCATCTGGGCCAGGTACGAGAGCGTCGTCTCGCCCCCGTAGGCCTGCCAGTTGGTGTTGGTGACGAAGCTCGTGGCCGTGTTGAAGGCGAGGTCCGGCGCCACGGCGGCCTGTTCGGCCGGGTTGAGCGGCAGGAACGCCTGCAGCCGCAGGATCGCGTACAGCACCGCGAATCCGAGCAGGTGGAACAGGATCACCCCGCCCGCATA
Source organism: Methylobacterium sp. WL7 (assembly GCF_008040085.1). Lineage (NCBI taxonomy): Bacteria > Pseudomonadati > Pseudomonadota > Alphaproteobacteria > Hyphomicrobiales > Methylobacteriaceae > Methylobacterium > Methylobacterium sp. WL7. The sequence goes on from NZ_VRVG01000082.1 coordinate 1,709, forward strand.
GGCGAGCCAGTGCTGCTCCTGCCGCGCGTCGATGCCGGCGACGCGGTAGAAGGCGCGCTCCACCGGAGCCACGATCGGCGACAGGAGCGTACGCTCCCCATTGAAGACGCGCGTCATGTAGAGCCCGAGGGGCTTCACGAGCGCCAACACGACCGCGCAGTAGAGCGCGATCTGCATCCAGCCGTTGAGAGTCATGGGAGGGGTCCGTCCGTGCCGCTCAGAACCGCTCGGGGCGGACGAGGGCGTAGGTGAGGTAACCGAGTAGCCCGAGGGTCACGAGCGCGCCGAGGGTCAGGTCGAGGGTCATGGCAAAGGTCATGGACGCGCCTCGTCAGAGGCGGTCGCAGAGGACGGCGTAGCCTTCGCCCAGGGCGAAGAAGGCCAGTCCCGCAGCGATGAAGATGAGGTCGAGCATGACGGGGTCCGTTTCGGTTCTGCGGGCGGCCGGCGGCCATGCCGCGACCGATCCCGTCCGACCCGGATTGTGGGCGGGAACCACGTTAGGGTTCGAGATGGAGAGGCGGGCGATCTTATAAGGATCGCATGAGGATCGGCGGGGTAGGGCCGTGCTTTCATCGGGCCCGCAGGCCGCGGCGGGCCCGCTCTCCCGTGCGGGCCATCGGGTTCACACAACGCTGCCGGATGAGGGCGAAGGCTCACCTCAAGCGCGTCTCACTCCCCCCTTTGCGGACTGGCGTATGCACACATCGTCTTCGGCGAGGCGCGCCGCGCCGCGCGCTCCTCCCCTGGCGACCTACGGTATTCACACATCCCTGGCCGAGACGCGCTCTCCTCCCCCCTTGCGGGGAGGGGAAAACGCGCATTTCTTCCAGAACCTTAGTGTTCCGGAAAGACGTGTGAATCCGTTAGCCCGCAGAGGGGGGAGGGAGGGCCTGTGCCTACCTCGGAGCGACTTCTCTTCCGGACGAGAAGCATCCGACCCGCGTTCCGTGAAGCCGCGATTTTACAAAGGGTAGGAGACGCGCGCTTGGCCGTCCGCCCGGGCCAAGCCACTGCCCCCGAGCCGGCAAAATCTGCCGCGTGGCCGATCCTGCCGGCCCACCGCCCGCCTTGGCCCTTGGAATCACAGGCAAAATTCTGGACCACAGCGTGCATCGTCCCGAAAAAGGACTTTCGCGAGGACGTATCATGTCGGTCGGTTCGGTCACCAGCAGCAGCCTCCAGCGGGATCTCATCAGTGCCCTGCGGCAGACGCGCGGTGCGTCGGCGCAGCAGACCGACGCGAACGCGTTCGCGGTGGCGAGCGACGGCGCGAGCCCGTCGGCCGGCGCGGCGGCCACGACCTCCTCCGGCAGCAAAGCGTCCAGCCCGGCGCTGTCGAACGACCTGATGGCATCGCTGCTGAAGGTGCAGTCCGACTTCAGCCAGATCAGCGCGCAGGGCGGCTTCGCGGCCCCCACCTCCGCGCAAAGCATCACCGAAGCATCCACCGACGGTTCGGATGACGGCCAGACCCAGGGCAATGCCGCGCCGGCCCGTGCCCATCACGGCCATCATGCCCGCATGGCCGGCGCCGAGGGCTCCGACTCCGTGGCGCCCGGCAGCACCGCGGTCGCGGCGACGTCCGGCCCGGCGACGGGCGAGACCGACGCGTCCGGCGGGATCCAGGACGGCCTGCAGGCCCTGCTGCAGCAGGTTACGAAGGCGATCGCCGCCTATACCGCAGCCGGGCCGGTCGGCCTCGCGGCCTCCGCTCTCTCGACCTCATCGAAGACCTGATCGGACCCACTTCACCCTCCGCGACGGACCAGGCCGGGATCGCAGGCCGAAGGCGACGCAAGCACCGCCCCGAAGCGGCGGCTCGCCAATACGCCTTTCCGGGAGGTTCGATACGGCTTGGCGGCAGCGGGGATGCGGCATCCGGGACGATGAACTAGGTTTCGGGCATCGTCGGCCGTCCCGGAGATCGCCATGCCCCTCACCGTTCCCGTCATCCTCGGCAGCGTCCGAACCGACCGCATCGGCATCCGGGCGGCTCGGTTCCTGATCGCCAGGCTCGAAGCGCGCGGCCACAACGCCCCGCTGATCGACCCCGCCGAACTCAAGCTCCCGCTGCTCGACCGGATGTACAAGGAATATCCGGCCGGCACCGCCCCGGAGCCGTTGGAGCGTCTCGCGACACTGTATCGCCAGGCGGACGCCTTCCTGGTGGTTTCGGCCGAGTACAATCACGGTGTTCCGCCGGCTCTTTCGAACACTCTCGACCACTTCCTCGAAGAGTATTACTGGCGGCCATCGGCGATCTGCTGCTATTCGGCCGGCCAGTTCGGCGGGGTCCGCGCTGCGATGCCGCTCCGCGCGATGCTCGCCGAGTTGGGCATGCCGAGCATTCCGTCGTTGCTGCCGATCCCGCGCCTGCAGAAGGTGCTCGGCGAGGATGGCACGCCGGCGGATGACTGGATCGAGAAGGCGGCCGGTCGGTTCCTCGACGAACTGGCGTGGTATGCCGAGGCCCTGCACGAGCGGCGTCTGCGCGGGACCCCTTACTGAACCTCCATCGCGCAGTCCTCAGCCGTCGACGAAGGTCTTTCCACCTGGGCAAGTCTGAGGATCCGGCCCGAACAGAGGCTGCCTGCTCCGGCCGCGAACCGGTCATCTCTGCGGGCTCGCATCGAACCGGGAGGCGGACCGAACAGGCCGGGCGACGACGCCATCGGCACGCGCTCGCATTGACCTTTAGCGGGGCGAATGCGCCTATCACCCAAAGATCTAAAGGCAGAACCCTTCGCGAAAGCTGGATTTTCTGTCTTTCATGGCGAGAATATCTTTCAATCTATAGTCTATACGTCCGCGCTGAAGCGATCGCGTCCCGCACTGATCGACTCTTGAAATGAGGAACTGTATTGCGCTGTTGCAAAAAGGTGGCTGCGCGGTCCGGGGAAGTGTGAGATCTTCTTTCCGTTCCCAGTCGCGGACCCGGCCCAATGAAACTCGACGAGAGGGCGCTCCTTCAGGAGCGCGTGCGAACGCTTGTCCTGCGTCATGCCCTCGAGGCGGCGCTCGACCGTCTGGCGGCGGCTACCCGCGAGGCTGGAAAAGAGGCGACGGCCGAATTCCAGAGCCTGGAACAGTCGCTGCTCTCGGCGGCCCGCAGCCTCGCGGATCGTGCCAGCGCCCAGAAGCTGGCCGTGCTGGTCGCTGTCGAGGATGCCAGTGCGACGGTGCGGAGTGCCTTCGACAACGCCCATAGCCGCCTGGACACCCGTCGGACGGACGTGCTCTCCGCAGCCGCCCCCCCTGAACGCGGTCGCGGCGTAAGCAGAACCGCGCAAACACCGCTCGGGACGCCCGCCCGCGGCTGGATGTCGGGGAGGACGGGCGCTGTGGTGCGGCGCGCCCGCCCTGGATCTCTCGCGCCCGCGGCGCTCGACTTACCGGCGGACGATCACTGCTTGGCGCGGTTGATGATCGCCCAGAGCGCGTGAGCCACGGGCTCGGACACGGTGCGGCGGTACTTGCGGTGAACGAGCTGGCCGTTGTGGAACACGTCCTGCTCGACGTAGAGCCGCTCGCCATCCCACCGGACGATGTTGTCGGATTCGATGGTCTCCTCGACGCCGAGATCCCCACGCAGGATCGTATTGCCAGTCTGGGTCAGCATACGCGCGTCCTCGTTCACGCTGTTGGTTCGGCGCAGGGGAGCATCGTCGCGGCGCGCGCGGCGAAGCCCCCGCATGGGGCTACCATAGGAGGGCACCGCGATACGCGCCAGCGATGCCGCCGACGCAAACGGATGACCGTAACCGCGAGGACGAGCGTCGCGCCCGGGAAGCGGCCGAGCACGCCGATGATCGTGTGCCGGTCGGAGATGCCGCATGTGCGCTTCGGCACGCCGGATCGGGCGGTTGAGTGCGATGCTTCTGGTACGCGTCAGGGCTGCACTCAGGTCTCTGCCTGAGTCGTCAACGTCGCGACGGAGGCGCCCATGTTCGCTCGCCCGCTCCGATACGTCGCCCCGGCGCTCGCAGGGCTCAGCCTGATCGCTCTGCGGCTCGCCAGCCCGTTCCTGACCCCGGCTCCGCCGCCCGGCGCCGCCGAGGACCGGCGGGTCGTGTTCCGGCACTACCTCTGACGAATCGACACGGCGGGAGCCGGTCGCGGCCTCAGCCGCGCCGGTCCAGCACCACGCGCGGCACCGTGCAGGCGGGCAACGCCGAGGGGCCGAGGACGATATCGCCCTGCTGCGGGTTGTTGACCGTGAAGGGGGCGGTCTCCTGCGTCCCGAAGAAGCCCCGGCCGAGCTGCGTCGCGAAGAACTCGTCGCTGCCGAACCGGACGAAGCAGCGATCGAGCACGGCCTCGTAATCGAAGGTCGCCTGGGTGACCGGGCTGCCCCCGGCCTCCGGAAGCCCGCAATACGCCGAGATCGCGATTTGGCCGGGCTGCGACAGCCGCACCGGCAGCGACCGGCCCGGCAGCAGGGTCGCGGGCGGTCCGCCGTCCTGGCGGGCGACCAGCACGTAGGTCGAGCGGTTGTAGATCCGGCGCAGGCAATCCGCGGACGCATCGGAGACGGTCAGCACCATCCCGACCAGACCGAGCGCGACGCCGGCCAATCCGCATCCAATACGCTTCGTCACCGCACATCCTCCGCCGATCGGCCGATCCATCAGCAACGCGGCCGGCGGTGACTTGAACAACGCCCGGCATCGCCGCGCAAGGCGAACGCGGCAACAGCCGCCGCGTTCGATGCGGCCGGGGCGAAATCGGCTTGGGTTCAGCGGCGCTCGTAGAGCAGGCGCGCCCGGATCGTGCCCGGGATGGCGCGAATCTCGGTGAGCAGCGTCTCGGCGTCGGCGTTGGTGGCGTCGGTCTCCAGCACCACGTAACCGACCTCGCCGTCGGTCTGGTAGAACTGCGCCGCGATGTTCACGTGGCTGCGGGAGAACACGTCGTTCAGGCGCCCGAGCATGCCCGGCAGGTTGCGCTGGACGTGGATGAAGCGGGTACCGGTCGGACGGGCCGGAAGCTGGACCTGCGGGAAGTTCACCGCCCCCACCGTCGAACCGATATCGGAATAGTCGATGAGCTTGCGGGCGACCTCGGCGCCGATGCGCTCTTGAGCCTCCTCGGTCGAGCCGCCGATATGGGGCGTGAGGATCACGTTCTCGATGCCCTGGAGCGGGCTCTCGAAGGCTTCCGCATTGGAGCCGGGCTCCACCGGGAACACGTCGATGGCCGCACCCTTGAGATGGCCGTCGCGCAGGGACGCCGCCAGGGCGTCCAAATCGACCACGGTGCCGCGGGCGTTGTTGATCAGGAAGGCGCCCGGCTTCATCGCCCGGATCTCGGCCGCGCCGATCATGTTGGCGGTCGCCTCCGTCTCGGGCACGTGGAGCGAGACCACGTCGCACTGGCCGAGCAGGTCGTGCAGGGTCTTGGTCGGCTCGGTGTTGCCGTGGCGCAGCTTGTCGGTGTGGTCGTAGAACAGCACCCGCATCCCCATGGCCTCGGCGAGCGTCGAGAGCTGGGTGCCGATATTGCCGTAGCCGACGATGCCCAGCGTCTTGCCGCGCACCTCCAGGGAGCCCGCCGCCGACTTGTCCCAGCGGCCGGCATGGGCGCCGACCGAGCGCGGCACGATCCGGCGTAGCAGCATCACGATCTCGCCGATCGTCAGCTCCGCCACCGAGCGGGTGTTGGAGAACGGCGCGTTGAACACCGGGATGCCGCGATGGCGCGCGGCCTCCAGGTCGACCTGGTTGGTCCCCACCGAGAAGCAGCCCACCGCCAGCAGCCGGTCCGCGGCCTCGAAGGCCGCCCCGTCGAGCTGCGTGCGCGAGCGGATGCCCACCATGTGCACGCCCTGGAGCGCCTGGTGCAGAGCCTCGCGGTCCAGCGCCTTCGGCAGCCGGGTGAGGTTGGTGTAGCCGGCCGCCTGCATCAGCGCGACGGCGCTGTCGTTGATGCCTTCGAGCAGCAGGATTCGGATCTTGTCCTTGGGCAGGGATAGCTTGTCGAGCGTCATAGGCGTCGTTCGTCCGGCGGCGGGACGGTCGCGCGCCGCAGCGCCGGGGCCGATCCGCAGATCTGAATCGCGCGCAGCGTTACGGTCCTGCCCTGTGCGATGCAACATGGTGCCGGGCACGGCAGGTCTGCACCGCGGATGTGCATCCGGCGCGGACCACCCGGGTGGGCGGCATCGCGTGCCGCATATTCGAGCACTGTCGATGGACGACAACAGTCAAGCGAACGGAACCACTGACAACCTGGAGTATTATAAGTCCCAATATTGCATGCTCCGCCCTACAGCTCGGCCCCGCGTCGGCTTCGTCCACGGTTTTTCGCTATGCACGTCCGCACCGGCTTCACCATCGCGTTCGACACCTTCGGCCCGACGCCGATGAACCTGCTCCTGAACGTACGACCGGAGCGGCGAGGCGACCTCGTCACGCCGGAGGTGATCACCTTCGATCCACCGGTTGCCGCGCGGCAGCACGTGGACGCCTTCGGCAATGTCTGCACCCGCATCGTCGCCCCCGGTGGGCGGATCACCATGGCGGCCGACTTCACCATCGCGGACACCGGATTGGCCGATACCCGGGCGCCCGAGGCCCGGCAGATCCCCGTGCAGGACCTGCCGGACGACGTGCTGATGTACCTGCTCGGCTCGCGCTACTGCGACACCGACAAGCTGTCGGGCATCGCGTGGTCGCTGTTCGGCTCCACGCCGGAGGGCTGGGCGCGGGTCCAGGCGATCGTCGACTTCGCCCACGCGCGCCTGCGGTTCGACTACCAGCAGGCCGACGCCACACGCACGGCCTTCGACGGCTACACGCAACAGGTCGGCGTCTGCCGGGACTTCGCCCATCTGGCGATCGCCCTGTGCCGGTGCATGAACATCCCGGCCCGCTACGCCACCGGCTACCTCGGCGACATCGGCGTCCCGAAGGACCCGGCGCCGATGGATTTCTCGGCGTGGTTCGAGGTCTATCTCGAAGGCCCCGAGGGCGGCCGCTGGTACACGTTCGACGCCCGGCACAACCAGCCGCGGATCGCCCGGATCGTGATGGCCCGGGGCCGCGACGCCACCGACTGCGCGCTGACCACCAGTTTCGGGACGGCCTATCTGGTTCGGTTCGACGTCCATACCGACGACGTCGAGGAGACCCGGGCGATGCTGGCGCAGGCGGCCTGACCGGAGCGGACCCGAGCGGGAAATCCCGCTCGGTTGAAGTCGTTAAGCCGATGCTGTATGGAGCGCGCGTCCTCCCGGATTCCGCTCGCGCGCGCTCATTTTCCGAGCGCCCGCCGCGTCGCCGGCTGGATCGCCCTCGTCATCCGTATCGACGCGTCGGCAAGCCGGATCCCGCGGGACCGGCCGCCTCTCCCTCAGGGTTTCGGGAGGGGCCGCGGCGAACCGGGGGTGCGTGCAACGCGAGCCGCCGACGCAAAGGGCCTCCGATGGGGGCCGTTCAGGAGAGAGAATGACCGCAGGTACCGCTCTGGGGCGTGGCCCGAGCCGCGATGATTTCGCCGCCCTCCTCGAGGAGAGCTTCCTCGAGCACGAGATCACCGAAGGGTCCGTCGTCAAGGGTCGCGTCGTCGCGATCGAGAAGGACGTGGCCGTCATCGACATCGGCGCCAAGACGGAAGGCCGTGTCGCACTCAAGGAATTCACCGGCCCCGGCCGGGAAGGCGAGCTGAAGGTCGGCGACGAGGTCGAGGTCTACGTCGACCGGATCGAGAACGCGCTCGGCGAAGCCGTGATCTCGCGCGACAAGGCGCGCCGCGAGGAGAGCTGGGTCAAGCTCGAGAAGTCGTTCGAGAACAACGACCGCGTCACCGGCACGATCTTCAACCAAGTCAAGGGCGGCTACACCGTCGACCTCGACGGCGCCGTGGCGTTCCTGCCGCGCTCGCAGGTCGACATCCGTCCGGTCCGCGACGTCACCCCGCTGCTCGGCACCCCGCAGCCGTTCCAGATCCTCAAGATGGATCGCCGCCGCGGCAACATCGTCGTGTCGCGCCGCACCGTGCTCGAAGAGAGCCGCGCCGAGCAGCGCTCGGAGCTGGTGGCCAACCTCGAGGAAGGTCAGGTCATCGACGGCGTCGTCAAGAACATCACCGAGTACGGCGCCTTCGTCGACCTGGGTGGCATCGACGGCCTGCTGCACGTCACCGACATGGCGTGGCGCCGCGTGAACCATCCGTCCGAGGTCGTGACCATCGGCCAGACGGTCAAGGTCAAGATCATCAAGATCAACCACGAGACGCACCGCATCTCGCTCGGCATCAAGCAGCTGCTCGCCGATCCGTGGGAGGGCATCGCCGCCCGCTACCCGGAGGGCGCCAAGCTCAAGGGCCGCGTGACCAACATCACCGATTACGGCGCCTTCGTGGAGCTGGAGCCGGGGATCGAGGGCCTGATCCACGTCTCCGAGATGAGCTGGACCAAGAAGAACGTCCATCCGGGCAAGATCGTCTCCACCTCTCAGGAGGTCGAGGTTCAGATCCTGGAAGTCGATCCGGTCAAGCGCCGCATCTCGCTCGGCCTCAAGCAGACCCTGCAGAACCCCTGGGAGGCCTTCTCCGAGAAGCACCCGGTCGGCTCCGAGGTCGAGGGCGAGGTCAAGAACAAGACCGAGTTCGGCCTGTTCATCGGCCTCGAGGGCGATGTCGACGGCATGGTCCACCTGTCGGATCTCGACTGGAACCGTCCCGGCGAGCAGGTCATCGAGGAGTTCAAGAAGGGCGACATGGTCCGCGCCCAGGTTCTCGACGTCGACGTCGAGAAGGAGCGGATCTCGCTGGGCGTGAAGCAGCTCGGCGGTGACCCCTTCGCCGAGGCCGGCGAGATCAAGAAGGGTCAGATCGTCACCTGCGAAGTCGTCGAGGTGAAGGATTCGGGCGTCGAGGTGAAGATCGTCGACACCGACATGACCACCTTCGTCCGCCGCGCCGAACTCGCCCGCGACCGCGGCGACCAGCGCCCCGAGCGTTTCGCCGCCGGCGAGAAGTTCGATGCCCGGGTCGTGCAGTTCGACCGCAAGGCCCACCGCGTCCAGGTCTCGATCAAGGCCCTGGAAGTGGCCGAGGAGAAGGAGGCGATGGCCCAGTTCGGCTCCGCCGATTCCGGCGCCTCGCTGGGCGACATCCTCGGCGCGGCCTTCAAGAAGGCCCGCACCGACGACGAGTGAGACCCGATGGTTTCGCCGCCCGGTTCAGCCGGGCGGCGGCTTCGGATCAATAAAAAAGCCTGCGCGGGACACCAGTCCCGCGCAGGCTTTTTCATGCCGTCTCCGGCGGCGAAGTCGTCATCCTGCTGATCGGCATGGCTCAAAGGCCGCTGGATCGCGCGACGTGATTGCATGATGATGGAATGCAATCATTACCGTCCGGCGTCGGGGGTTGGGTCGATGCCGTCCATCACGATCCGCAATGTTCCCGACGCGGGGCATCGCGCCCTGCGTGCGCGGGCCGCATTGCACGGTCGCAGCACCGAGGCTGAAATCCGCAGCATCCTCGAACAGGCCGCGAAGCCCGAGGGCCGCCTGAAGCTCGGATCGCTACTGGCGTCCATCGCGCGCGACGCCGGCGGGATGACCGAAGCCGAAGCGGAGCACCTCGAAGCGATGCGCGATCAGGCACCGGCCGAGCCGATGCGCTTCGAATGATCGTCCTCGACACCACCGTGATATCCGAGCCTTGGACGGCCGAGCCGGATCCAAAGGTGGTCGCCTGGATCGATGCGCAAATGGTCGAAACGCTCTACCTGTCCACGATCACCGTGGCTGAGCTGCATTTCGGCTTGGCGACGATGCCGGACGGAAAGCGGCGCAGGATCTATCAGGATCGTCTGGAACGCGAGGTCCTGCCCGCCTTCTCGGGGCGGATCCTGTCCTTCGATCTGCGCGCCACCCAGGCCTATGCGGACCTGATGGCGCGGGCGAGGGCGGCCGCCAGAGCCTTGCCGGGCGGACGGCTACATCGCTGCCACCGCCGCCGCGCACGGCATGACGGTCGCGACCAGCGACATCGGTCCGTTCGAGGCGGCTGGCCTGACCGTCATCAATCCTTGAAACGAGATGCCGTGAGGCGAAGGCGCCGACACTTTGCAAGACGCGTCATGCCCGCACGGTTTGCTCAATCGCCCGACGGCCCGGCTTGAGGGTCTGCAGGGTGCCACCGCATTTTCTTCGCGTGGCCCATATCCAGGTCCGCGGAAAATGCTCTAGAACACCGGCCTCGGGCGGCTCCGGCCGCGCGAGGCAAAGGAAACCAAGGACTTGCCCGGCGCGGGACCTCGCCCCCGCACCCCGTCACGGGGCCGATCCGGGGAGGCGAAGGGAAGCGACCGCATGGCAGCCGACGCCGAACTGCTGATCGACCGCCGGCGCCTGCGCCGCAGATTGTCCCTGTGGCGGGTGCTCGGGATCGGCGGCCTGATCGTGGCGGTGGGCGCCGTCGGCTACCGGGTCCGGACCGGCCCCGACGGCGCCTTCGCGGTCCGCCCGCAGATCGCCCGCATCTCGGTCTCGGGCTTCATCGCCGGCAGCGAGTCGACCGCCAAGCTGATGAAGCGGGTCGGCGAGTCCGACGCCGTGAAGGGCGTGATCGTCTCGATCAACTCGCCAGGCGGCACCACCACGGGTTCGGAGGAGATCTTCCGCAACCTGCGCGCGCTCGCCGCCAAGAAGCCGATGGTCGCCTTCGTGGACGGCACCGCCGCCTCGGGGGCCTACATCACCGCCATCGCGGCCGACCACATCGTCGCGCGCGAAACCAGCCTGGTCGGCTCCATCGGCGTGCTGTTCCAGTATCCGGACCTTTCGGGCCTGCTCGACAAGGTCGGGGTCAAGGTCGAGTCGGTGAAATCCTCGCCGCTCAAGGCCGAGCCGTCGGGCTTCACGCCGACCACCCCGGAAGCGCGCGCCGCCCTGGCCGCCGTGGTCGGCGACACCTACGCCTGGTTCAAGGGCCTGGTCGCCGAGCGCCGGGGCATGGACCCCGGCCAGCTCGCCGTGGTCTCGGACGGACGGGTCTTCAGCGGGCGCCAGAGCGTGCCCCTGAAGCTGGTGGACGAGCTGGGCGGCGAGCGTCAGGCCGTCGTCTGGCTCGAGAACGACAAGGGCGTCCCGAAGGACCTGCCGATCAAGGATTGGAAGCCCAGCAAGGAGAGCGACTTCTCCCTTTGGTCGGCTGCCGGGGTCGGCGCGGACCTGCTCGGCCTCGACGGGCTCGCGGGGCGGCTCCGCGCCGTCGGCGCCCAGGCCGAGACCGCCGGCGGCGGCCTTCTGGTCCTGTGGCGCCCGGAGCCCTGAGCGCCGCCGGACGAAGAAGTCCAGTCGCCCGCCCCGATCCCCCGAGAAGACCAGACGCCATGATCAAGTCGGAGCTCGTTCTCAAGATCGCCGAGCAGAACCCGCATCTCTACCAGCGCGACGTCGAGATCCTGGTCAACGCGATCCTCGACACCATCTCGGATGCGCTGGCCCGGGGCGACCGGGTGGAGCTGCGCGGCTTCGGCGCCTTCTCGGTCAAACGTCGAGAAGCGCGGCGGGGACGCAACCCGCGCACCGGCGCAGCCGTTGCCGTGTCCGAGAAGGCGATTCCCGTGTTCAAGACCGGGAAGGAGATGCGCCAGCGTCTCAACGCCGCCGGCATCGGCGAGAGTGCGTCGGCCGCCGAGTAGGAAGAGGTCTGTGAGCGCGATGATCCGTTTCCTGAAGAGCCTCGTGCTGCTGCCGATCGCCGCCCTGGTGATCCTGCTGGCGGTCGCCAACCGGGCACCGGTGCCGCTCTCGTTCGATCCGTTCAACGCGGAGGCGCCCGTCTTCAGCGTGAACCTTCCGCTCTACGCGATCCTGTTCGGCGCCGTGGCGTTGGGCATCGTGGTCGGCGGGGTCTTCACGTGGCTCGGCCAGGGCAAGACCCGAGCGAACGTCCGCTACCATCGCCGCGAGGCGACCCGGTACGAGCGCGAGGCGAGCCGGCTGCGGGCCTACGCCCCGGACAGCGAGACGCAGGGCGGCGCCTACACGGTCCCCAATACCGGCCGCACCGCCCTGCCTGCGCCGCGCTGAGCGGAAGCGTTCAGCGGGCGGACCGAGCCGCGGCTACGAAGGCAGCGATCTTAGCCGGATCCTTGAGACCGGGCGCCGATTCGACGCCCGACGACACGTCCACGGCGCCGAGGCCGGTCCGGGCCAGCGCGTCCCGGACATTGCCGGAATGCAGTCCCCCGGACAGCATGGTCCCGTCCGGCAGTTCGGCGCCTTCCAGAATCGTCCAGTCGAACCGGTGGCCATTGCCCCCGGGGAGCGCGGCGTCGGGCGCGGGCTTGGCATCCAGCAGGATCCGGTCCGCCACCCCGGCATAGGCCGCGATCGGCGCCAGGTCGGCCCGGGTCGCGACGCCGATCGCCTTCATCACCGGCCGGCCGGTCAGCGCCCGGATCGCCGCCACCCGGTCCGGGCTTTCGCGTCCGTGCAGCTGGATCAGATCCGGATCGACGGCCTCGACCGCCGCCCGCACCAGGGCGTCGTCCGGATCGACGAGAAGGATGACGCGGTCGGCCCGACCGCGGGCTTGCGCCGATAACCGCGAAGCCTGTTCGAAGTCTACGTGGCGGGGACTTCGAAGAAAGTGGACGAGTCCGATCCAATCCGCGCCAGCCTTCAGCGCCGCTTCAAGGGTAGCGGGCGTGCTGAGCCCACAGATCTTGACGCGGGCCGGTGAAATCGGAGCGGACATGGGGAGAGGTATAGCCGATCTAGTACAGGGTCGGCAGGTAGACGTTCGGGATCGGGAACCCGCTGAACACCACCCGCCCGTTGACGAGCTTCAACGGCGGCAGGGCCTTGAGCGGCGCGGAATCGCCCTGCGACTCCCCCGGCTCGGGCCGCCGGCCCAGGCCCAGGAGGCCGCCCACGAGTTGGCCGACCAGCGCGCCCTTCTCCGAACCGAAGCGCTGGCCCACCACGCTGCCCACCAGGGCATCGACGCCGGCGGCCCGCAGGTCGAGCTGTCCGACGGGCCGGTGCGCGTCGTCGAGGGCGAGCGTGCCCTTCGCCTGGACGCGCTGGGCACCCTTGGCCAGCGAAAGCGCCGTCAGGTCGAGGGTGCCGCCGGCCTGGCGCCAGCGCTCGAGTTCCCGCGGCACCGGCCCGGTGCGCAGGATCGTCGCCTGGGTCAGCGTCGCATCGAGCGACAGGTCGGCGGGGGCGGGGTTGCCGGTGAGCGCGTCGAGCTGCGGAACGGCGGCCTGGGCGAGCCGCAGGCTCACGTCGACCGCGCCTTCGGACTCGAAGCGCCCGGGGGTCGGCCGCGCATGCATTTCGAGGTGCTGACCCGACACCGCGATCGGTCCGGGATCGGCGCCGGAAACCGTGACGTTCGGGTTGTCCACCACGAGCGAGGCACGGGTGAAGCCCTCCGACGCTCCGTGGACGCTCCCCTGGAGCTTGCTCCAGGCGGCATCACCGGTCAGCGCCCCCTGCTCGACATGGAACGGCCCGGCGCTCTCGAACAGGACCAGGCGGGGCTGGTAGACCTGAGCCACCGCGGTCGATGGACCGAGGCGGAAGCGGCCGTCGGACCGCTCCAACGTGACCGCGTTGCAGCGCAGCTCGATCCGGAACGGGTAACCGGTGAGGGAACGGTCGGCGCAGGTCCAGGTACGCCCTGCCGCCGCCTCGCGGGCCATCCAGCCGTCGATCTCGGTCGCCGCGCGTCCCCGGAGCCAGAACCACCCAGCCGACCACGCGATGACGATCAGTGCGAGCAGGACGTAAGGCAGGAACAATCCGAGCCGGAACCGTCGTGCGGTTCGTGCCAGGGAAGCCTGCGCCGCGCCGTCCGGCCGCGTCCGATCCTGCGTCATGCGTCCTGTTTCCCGTCCCCGCCCCGATCAGAGGGCTCGCAGACTCCGCCTTGAAGCCATGCACGGGGCAAAACTGGGGCAGTGCCGGCATCGATCGACCGGTGGGCCGACGATCCACCGCGGGGAACGCCGCTTCCGAAGCGGATCCCGCCTCAGACTTGGGCCGGCTCGATCGTGTCGAACCGCAGGTCGCTGACGATCGCCGCCCGCTCGGCTTCCCCCTCGGCGAGGCGATGCACGTGCAGCTCGGTGGCGCCGCTCCTCCGAACCCGGTCGAGCCAGGTCCTCCGGAGGTGGTCGCGCGGGCTCTCGTTGGAGGTCGCCACCGAGACCATCTCGGCGATGCCGGTATCGTCGCGCCGCACCGCGATCACGACCGCCTCCGCCATCTCGTCGAGGTCGAAGGCGCCGGCCGGATGGACCCCGACGACGTAGCGACGGCCGGAATGCCCGCGCCAGGCCGAAAGCGGGAGGGCCGGCGTACCGCGCAGGCCCGCTGTGGTCTTGAGGCGTTCTTCACGCACATCCTGTCTCCGCGTGCGATCGTCCTTCAGGTCGCGTAGCGCGGCCGACCAGGACAGGGCTCTTATGTTCGCCATTTGTTCCAAACTACCGCGCGATATCCACAGGCGTCAAGCACAACGTTCCTGAGGAGGAATGTGGTATCGGGCCCGGTTATCCACAAGCGACGCGCGTCGGCTCAGCGCCGGCTCGGAGCCGTCGAGCCAGTCTGTTCAGGCCGGAATCGTCAGTGCCTCTGGGCCGTCGCCGCCGTGTGTCCGGCCGCGGTGGAGGCGGGCTGCTCCGCTCCTACGGTCGATCCCGCAGGGCCCGGCTCCAGAAGGGCGTTCGAGGCGGTCTCCAGCCGTTCCTGGGCGAGGGCCTGGAACTCCGGGCGGCCCATGCCCGGCGGAATGGGTTCGAGGAAGTGGATCACGGCGGTTCCGGGCCGGCGGATAAGGCTGTTGCGAGACCAGAACCGACCCGTGTTCAACGCCACGGGCACGCACGGCACCTTCAGAGCCGTGTAGAGGTGCGACAGGCCCTGCTTGTAGGCCGGCGGTGCTCCGACCGCACGGCGGGTGCCTTCGGGGAAGATGATGAGCTGGCGGCCCTCCTGGATCGCCGTGGCGGCAGCCGCATTCATCAGGCTCATGGCCCGGGCGCCCTTGGAGCGGTCGATCGCCACCATGCCGCTGCGGGACAGGTACCAGCCGATCAGCGGGATCAGCAGCAGCTCACGCTTCAGGATGTAGGCGAATTCGGGGAACACGGTGCAGAGCGCCAGCGTCTCCAGGGCCGACTGGTGCTTGGCCGCGATCAGAAGCGGCCCCTCCGGGATGTTCTCGAGCCCGCGGAACTCGACCTTCATGCCGGCGACCACGCGCAGCAGCCACAGCGTCAGCCGGCCCCAGAGGCGGGCCAGCCGTAATACCGCGCGGCGGGAGACCAGCGTGGGCAGGCCGCCGAACGCCAGAAGCGTCGTCATGGCGTAGAAGCAGACGTTGAAGGCAAGTGAGCGCAGGGCGAGCATCGGAATCCGCTTCGTGGCGGTCCTCCTCTAGCGCGCAGAGGCGTCAGCGGCCAAGCGCGCCCGGTCCAGCATCTGGCCGAACGATCATTCGTCTCCGGCCTGCGCGGGACGCCGGGAGAACCCCGCGCCGCGCCCGGCAACCAGCCAGTAAACGAGGCCGGCGCTCGCACCGACGACGAACAGGATCAGCGTCAGGCGCGCTTCCGCGGCGAGAAGCCCTGGATCCGCGCCGGCCGCCGCCGGACGTACGCCGCCGCGGGCGAGCCAGGGGAGGGCGGCGGTCAGTATTCCGGTTCCGGCGCCGTACCAGAGCAGGCCGCGGCGCCCGAACACCTCGCCCGCGAACCCAACCAGGGCCGGTGGCACGAACAGGAGGACGAACAACGCCTGAGCGAGACCGGCGACCAGGAGAACCAGCGCCTCGGGCGGCAGGCCAGCCGAAAGGTCCGACAGGGCCATGTCGACGCCGGCGAGCGCACCGCCAGTGAGCCAGGCATTCGCCGTCGGGTCGATCAGCAGCGCCAGCACGAGGATCCCCGCGCCGGCCGGGACGGCCAGGAGGAGGGCGAAGGCTCCGAGAATCAGACGGCCGAGGAGGTGCATGGCACGCTCATACACCGAAGTTTGCGGACCCTCGCAAAAGAAGCCGCGCCCGCCGGTCAGGGTCGGGCGCGGCTTTGGAATGCGCGGCTCTCTGGATCGGACGGCCGGCGGGACGCCTCAGCCGTGGGCGGGGGCCGCCCCTCCGTGGTCACCGTGCGAGGACTTGCCCCGCAGGCGACCGAGCCAGAGCGAGAAGTGGCGGATCACGACGTAGAAGACCGGGGTGAGGAACAGGCCGAAGAAGGTCGCCCCGATCATCCCGAAGAACACCGCGGTGCCCAGGGCCTGGCGCATCTCGGCGCCGGGGCCGGTGGCGATCACCAGCGGCAGGGTGCCGAGGATGAACGCGAAGGCGGTCATCAGGATCGGGCGCAGGCGCAGCCGGCAGGCTTCCACCGCCGCCTCGACCGGGCCCCGGCGCTCACGCAGTTCGATATCGTGCGCGAACTCGACGATCAGGATCGCGTTCTTGGCCGCGAGGCCGATCAGCACGATCAGGCCGATCTGGGTCAGGATGTTGTTGTCCTGCCCCCGGAACTGCACCCCGGCGAGTGCCGCGAGCACGCCGGTCGGCACCACCAGCAGGATCGCCAGCGGCAGGGCCCACGATTCGTACTGCGCGGCCAGCACCAGGAAGACGAGGAGCACGCCCAGCGCGAAGACGGCGCCGGCGGTCCCGCTGGCGGCCTTCTGCTGGTAGGCGATCTCGGTCCAGTCGTAGGAATAGCCGTCGGGAAGCGCCTTCTTGGCGATCTCTTCCATGGCGGTCAGCGCCTGACCGGTCGAGACGCCGGGCTTGGCCACGCCCTGGATCGGGACCGAGTAGTACAGGTTGAAGCGCTGGACGATCTGCGGGCCGGTCACGTCGCGCACCGAGGCGAGGGTGCCCATCGGCACCAGCGCCCCCGTCGAGGAGCGAACCTTGATCTGCGAGATGTCCTGGATCGACGAGCGGTAGGCGGCATCGCCCTGCAGACGGACCTGGTAGATGCGGCCCAGGGTGTTGAAGTCGTTCACGTAGGTGCCGCCGAGATCCGCCTGGACCGACGAGAACACGTTGGCGAGCGGCACGTTCAGCATCCGCGCGATGGTGCGGTCGATGTCGAGGAAGAGCTGCGGCGTCGCGTTGTCGAAGGTCGTGAACACGCGCTGCACGTCGGCGCTCTGGTTCGCCTGGGCGATCACCTCGCCGGCCGCGGCCATAAGCGGCCCGATCTCCGAGGATTGGCGGCTCTCGATCTGCAGCTTGAAACCGCCGCCGTTGCCGAGGCCGCGGACCGGCGGCGGCGGGATCACGATCACCCGGGCTTCCTGGATGTCGGACGTCGCCTTGAGCACCTCGCCGGTGAGCACCGCGGCGCTGCGCCCCTCGCCGGCGCGTTCCTTGGCCCCGGTGAGCGTCAGGAACATCACGCCGGCATTTGTGGTGTTGGTGAAGGTCGCCCCGTCGAAGCCCGCGATGATGACGGCGTTGGCGATGCCTTTGACCGTCCGGGCCTGCTTGGCGGCGCGCAGCATCACGTCCGTGGTGCGGTCGAGCGACGAGCCGGAGGGAAGCTGGACGACGCCGATCAGGTAGCCCTGGTCCTGGTCCGGGATGAAGCCCGTCGGCGTCGTCTGCGCCAGGTGCAGGGTGCCGGCGATCACCGCGGCGTAGACCAGCAGCATCGCCCCGAGCCCGACGATCCCGCCGGTTAAGACACGGATCGAGCGGCCGTAGGCGTTCGACGTGGCGTCGAAGGCGCGGTTGAAGCCGTTGGCGAGCCAGTTCACGAACCGGGTCAGGAAGAACTTCGGCTCCTTGCGCGCGTGATGCGGCACGAGCAGCAGCTTACACAGCGCCGGGGACAAGGTCAGCGAGTTGAACGCGGAGATCAGGGTCGAGGCCGCGATCGTGAGCGCGAACTGCTTGTAGAACTGGCCCGAGATGCCCGGGATGAACGCCGTGGGCACGAACACCGCCGCCAGCACGAGCGCGATGGCGATGACGGCGCCGCCGACCTCGTCCATGGTCTTGTGGGCGGCATCGCCGGGCGAAAGCCCTTCGGCCATGTTGCGCTCGACGTTCTCCACCACGACGATGGCGTCATCGACCACGATACCGATGGCCAGCACCAGCCCGAACAGGGTCAGGTTGTTGAGCGAGAAGCCGAAGGCCGCCATCGCCGCGAAGGTGCCGATCAGCGACACGGGAATCGCGATCACCGGGATCAGCGCCGTGCGCCAGCTCTGCAGGAACACCAGCACCACGATGACCACGAGGCCGACCGCCTCGAACAGCGTCTTGTAGACCTCCTGGATCGACTCCTCGATGAACTCGGTCGGGTTGTAGGCGATGCGGTACTCGACGTCCGGCGGGAAGTTCTTCTTGACGACCTCCATCACCTGCTTGACCGAGCTTGCCGCCTCCAGGGCGTTGGTGCCGGGCCGCTGGAACGCGCCGATGCCGACCGCGGGCGTGTCGTTGAGGTACGAGTTGGTGGTGTAGTCCTTCTGGCCCATCTCCACGCGGGCGATGTCCTTGACCCGGACGAGGCGCCCGTCCTGGGCCTTGATGATCACCTCGGCGAATTGTTCAGGGGTCTTGAAGCGCGCCTGAGACTGGACCACGAGCTGGAACGCCTCGCCCTTGGCGGCGGGCGGGCCGTTGAGCTGGCCGGCCGCCACCTGCACGTTCTGCTCCTGCAGGGCCGTGGTGACGTCGGTGACCGAGAGGCCGTAGGCGGCGAGCTTGTTCGGATCGACCCAGATGCGCTCGGCGTACTCGTTACCGCCGAACACCGTGATGTCGCCGACGCCGTCGAGGCGCAGCAGTTCGTCACGGATGTTCAGGTAGATGTAGTTGGCCAGGTAGTTCTGGTCGTAGGTCTTGTTCGGCGAGAGCAGGTGCACGACCAGCATCAGGTCGGGCGAGGCCTTGCGCACCGTCACGCCGAGGTTGCGCACGTCCGGCGGCAGGCGCGGCTGCGCAACCGAAAGCCGGTTCTGCACCAGCACGTTGGCGATATCGAGGTTGGTGCCGACCTTGAAGGTCACCGTCAGCAGCATGTTGCCGTCGTTGGTGGACAACGACGTCATGTAGAGCATGTTGTCGACGCCGTTGACCTCCTGCTCGATCGGCGTCGCGATCGTGGCGGCCACGGTCTCGGCGTTGGCGCCCGGATAGGAGGCACGCACGGTCACGGTCGGCGGCACGATCTCGGGATATTGCGAGACCGGCAGGCTCTCGTAGGCCACGAAGCCGAGAATCAGGAAGATGATCGACGTGACGGACGCGAAGATCGGCCTGTCGACGAAGAAGTGGGCGAAACGCATCGGTCAAACCTCTGAGGCCCGCCGGTCACCCGGTCGGGGCCCTGCGTCGTCGGTGCGGCGCACGCGGCGCGGCGCGCACGAATGCAGTCGTGTCGAGCCGGTCAGGCTCACGTCTTGCTCGGGGGCAACTCGACCGTCTCCGGGGTGACCTTGGCCCCCGGACGGATGCGGGCGACGCCGTTGACCACGATGGTCTCGTCGCCCTTCAGGCCGCTGCGGATCACCCGGTAGCCATCGACCTTGGGGCCCAGCACCACGTCCTTCTGCTGGACCACGTTCTCCGGCCCGATCACGTAGACGATGCGCTTGTCCTGGTTGGCGGCGACCGCCTCGTCGGGAATCATCACGCCCTGGAACGGCTTGGTCGCCGGCATCGCGACGATGCCGAACAGGCCGGGCTTGATGAACTGGTCGGCGTTCGGGACGGTGGCGCGCAGCAGGATCGTGCCGGTGGCGTTGTCGACGCGGTTGTCGACGAAGTCGAGGGTGCCCTTGCGGGTCGGCTTCGCCTCGCCCGACAGCGCGATCATGATCGGCACGCCCTTGCCCTGCTGGGTCTGGCCCATGCCGATGCCGAGGCTGCTCTGGTACTTGAGGAACGACTTCTCATCGACCGTGAAGCTGAACCAGATCGGGTCGAGCGACACGATCGTCGTCAGCATGGTCTGGTCGGCGCTGACGATGTTGCCCTCGGTGACCAGCCGGCGGCTGATCCGGCCGTTGACCGGGGCCTTCACCTCGCTGAAATCGTAGTTGAGCTGCGCGTTGTTGAGCGCCGCCTGGGCGCTGTCCACGTCGGCCTGGGCGGTCAGCGAGGCCTGCCGGCGCTGATCGGTGACCTGCTCGGAGATGTTGCCGCTCCGCGACAGGGTCTGGGCGCGCTCGAGATCGGTCTGCGAGAACGACTGGCGCGCCTTGGCGGAGGCCAGGGCGGCCTGGGCCTGCTCGAGGGCCGCCTTGTAGGGCCGCCGGTCGATCACGAACAGCAGGTCGCCCTTCTTCACGGTCTGGCCGTCCATGAAGTTGATCTTTTCCAGGTAGCCGGTGACCCGGGCCCGGACCTCGACGTAATCGATCGCGTCGAAGCGGCCGGTGTACTGGTCCTGCTCGACGATCTCGCGCACCACCGGCTTGGCCACGGTGACCTTCGGCGGCGGACCGCCGGGCGCCTGGGCGTACGCGGTCTGGGCGAGCGGCCCCGCGAACAGGAAACCGGCCGCGAGACCGGAGAGCACGGGGAAGAGGCTGGAAAGCCGGCTGCGCATCGGGTCCTGCTGTCCGTTGGCCGACCCGTCGGTCGAACCGAGCTTGACGATGTGTCCTTGTCAGACGCGCCGTACCCTACGCGCCCGATTGCTCATTGTGCGAGAGCGCACATCGCGGCCCGGGACGGCCGGATTGTTTCGGCGGGCTACTCGATTGCTTCGCCTGCGGCGTACCAATCCTTGAAGCCGCCCTTGTAGTGCTCGGAGATGTCGACGCCCGCCTTCTGGGCGGCCATCAGCGCGTGAACCGAGCGGACGCCCGACCCGCACGACAGGACCGGCCGGCGGCCATCGGCCGCGATCAGGGCGGCCACGGCCTGAGGATCGAACGTGGACAGCGGATGCAGGACGGCGCCGGGGATGTGCCCGGCCTCGTATTCGTGGTCTTCGCGCACATCGATGACCAGCATCGTGCCGTCGCTCAACCCGCGTTTGACCGTTTCACGATCGAGGTCGACCACCTGCATTGGCGGATCTCCGTTCCGTCCACCCTGTGCCAGCCCTATGGACTGACGCTTTCCCTTATTCGTCAGGGCGGGGCCGCGCAACTCGCGGCGATCGGCCCGGTCCCGTCAGAGCGCCGCGAGCGTCGGGCCGACCGCCGCGAAATGTGCGTCCCAGGTCGGCGGCACGTAGCCGTCGAGGCGCCCGGCGAGCTCCGCGCGCAGGGTGGCGTCCGGCCGGGCGAGTTCCGCGATGGCGTCGGCCCAGCCAGGCCCATCGAGGGGATCGCGGAACAGCGCGAAGCCTTCGGCAATCTCCCTGTGCACGGGAATATCCGAGGCCACCACCGGAAGACCGGAGGCCGCCGCCTCGACGATCGGGATGCCGTAGCCTTCGGTGAACGAGGGCATCAGCAGCGCGGTGCAGCTGCGGGTCAAAGCCGCGAGGCCGTGCGTGGAAAGCCCCGTCACCTCGACCGCGTGGGCGCGCACGCCGGGGCAGCGTTCCAGCATGTCGATCGCGCTTTCGGCCTCCCAGCCCCGGCGCCCGACGACGACCAGGCGAGGCGTCGCGGCGCCGTACCGCTCGGCGAGGCGTCGCCAGAGCTGGAACAACAGCAGGTGGTTCTTGCGGGATTCGATCGTGCCGCAGACCAGGAAGGTCGGCCGGTCGGGCTGGAGGCGCGGCCCCGCGCGCCCGAAGGCGGGCTCGACGCCGAGATGGCCCACCGCCACGGGCGGCCGGCCAAAACCCTCGGCGGTCAGATGGTCGAGGGTGCGGGCGCCGGTATCGGCGGAGTTGACCAGGATCGCGGCGGCGTGCCGGCCGATCGTGCGCATCCGGAGCCGGTGCCGGTCGGCCTCGCCGGCACGCCCGTATTCCGGATGGGTGATCGGGATGAGGTCGTGGACGAAGAACGCCGCGCGCACGTCGCGCCGGTCGTAGAGCCAATCGAATCGGCGCGGGTTGTCGAGGCGCAGGTGCGATGTGTGCAGGTAAAGCGCGTCGCGGGGCAGGGCGGCGAGCGACCGGCCGCGCGCGGCGATGTCGGCCGCGGTCCGGGCCTGGATCCGACGGCGCTGCACACCCTCGACCGGGGTGGCCTGCGCAGGCGGGGCGGAGGCCAGCGGCGCGCCGAGCCGCGCTGCGAGACCGCGATAGACCGGATCCGAGAGCGCGTCCCGGTCCTCGACCCAACCCGCCGCCACCGCCTCGACGATGGCGAAGGCGCGCTCCCGGTCGAGTACCCGCGGTCCGTAGGCGGTAGAGACCACGCCCACGGCCGGTCCGGGCTGCCCCAGATAGAAGCGTGCGTAGGCGAGATCGACCCGGTCGATCCCCGACGGGCTGGCATGGCGCAGCCGTGTGACGAGGCGCGTGAGATCGAAGGCAATCGGTCGGTCCGTCATGGTCCTCGACAGCGTGGCGCGAGCGTTGGGCGCGATGAGACGCGGAGCGGAGGCTTCCCGTAACCGCCCCGGCGGGAGACGGCCAGGGTCGCCGATCCGGCATCGAGGGCTTGCGCGGGCGCAGCGCGGCGGCTAAGAGCGCCGTGCCCATGTGGCGTCGGAGTGTAGCGCAGCCCGGTAGCGCACCTGTCTGGGGGACAGGGGGTCGTCGGTTCAAGTCCGGCCACTCCGACCATTATATCTCAACGACTTAGCTCTCGTTTCAGCCACCGCCCTCCTCACCGTTTGCTGCATCGTTTGCTAAGCGGGTTGGCTTT
>NZ_VRVG01000083.1:0-24104 GCF_008040085.1 Methylobacterium sp. WL7
CTCCGAGGCGCCCCCGCGCCAGGCCAAGCCGCGGCCCCGGCACGCGCCGGTCCCGAGCCAGCCGATCATGGTCTACGACGCCCGGATCGAGGCCGGCGACCTGCGGATCTCGGGCTCGGTGCGCAAGCCGGGGGCGATCGTGGTCCTGGACGACGACATCTCGATCCAGGCCGACCGGCGCGGGCGCTTCGCGCTCCGGGTCCCCTACCGGCCGCCGACCTGCGTGGTGACCCTCAAGGCCGACCCGGACGAGCGCGAGGCGGTCGTCGCGAACTGCGCCGCCGAAGGCCCGCCGGGCCCACCCGGCCCTCAGGGCGCCGCGGGTCCGACCGGGGAGCCGGGGCCGAAGGGCGATGCGGGTCCGAAAGGCGACCCGGGGCTCAAGGGTGAGCCCGGCACCAAGGGTGAGCAGGGGGCTCCGGGAATCCCGGGCACCCCAGGCAATCCGGGACCGAAGGGCGAGCCGGGCATCAAGGGCGAGCCCGGCCCGGTCGGCGGGGCAGGGGCCAGGGGCGAGGCCGGCGCGTCCGCCCTGCGGGCCGTGCGCAAGTCCGACTGCGCGGGCGGCTGCACCGTCACCTGCGAGTCCGATGAGACGCTGGTCACCGCCCACTGCCTCAAGGGCGGCACCCCGGTCTATGACGGGGAGGGCGCCACCTGCCCGGCAGAGGCCTCGGGGATCGTTGGGTTCTGCACCCGGCCGTGACGGCTGCAGGTGTCAAACCTCTCTCATAGAAGCGACGCTGGCGCCTCCCACGCCCGCACGGGCTCCGATGTCCACATATCGGCTTGTGCAAGGCGCGACGCGCCCCCTCTCCCGTGCGGGAGAGGGCTGGGGTGAGGGACCAGGTCTTTCCGGACAGGTCGCATTCCTCACCCTGTCCCTCTCCCGCACGGGAGAGGGGACCTGCGCCTCGTCCGGAGATGTATGAGTCCGCTCTGTCCCCGCGCGGGGCGAGGGCATAAGCCAGCGCCTTCGTAGAAAAGATCAGGACCCCGCCGCGCAGATCCGAGCTCCAGGCGGCGCGATCGCCCCGATCACCCGCCGGTCTCGCGCAGCCAGTCGAGCATCCCGGCGGCGGCGGCCCGGCCGCCCGCGAAGGCCCCCTGGAGCAGGTAGCCGCCGGTCGGCGCCTCCCAGTCGAGCATCTCGCCGGCCAGGAACAGGCCGGAGCGGGCGCACAGCATGGCGCGGCCGTCGAGGGCATCGAGCCGGACCCCGCCCGCCGTCGAGATCGCCCGCTCGATCGGGGCCGAGCCGGTGAGGTCGAGGACGGCGGCCTTGATCAGCCCGGCGAGCGCCTCTGGCTCGCCGGGGAGGTTTTGGCCGGCCGCCTCGCGCAGGAGACCCGCGGCCACGGGCGAGAGCCCCGCGGCCTTGCGCAGACGGGTCGCGGTCGAGTCCCCCGGCCGGGCGCCGGCGAGGCGGCGGGCGAGATCAACCCGGGTCAGGTCGGGACGCAGATCGACGGTGAGCCGGGCGCTTCCCCGCCCGGCGATCGCATTCCGCAGGGGCCGCGACAGGGCGTAGATCGCCCCGCCCTCGATCCCGGCGGCGGTGATCACGGCCTCGCCCCGGACCGCAACGCCGTCGCAGGCGAGCGCCACCCGCTTGAGCGGCGCCCCGGAAAACCGCTCGCGGAACAGGTCGGACCACGCCACGGCAAAGCCCGCATTGGCCGGCTCCAGGGGCGCGACGTCCACGCCGAGCCCTTCGAGAAGCGGCACCCAGCGCCCGTCCGAGCCGAGCCGCGGCCAGCTCGCCCCGCCGAGCGCCAGCAGGGCCGCCCGGGGCCGGATTTCGACCGCACCGTCCGGCGTCTCGAAGGCCAGCGCCTCACCGATCGCCGTGAGCCGGTGGCGGGTGCGGATCCGGACCCCGAGCCGGTCGAGCCGCGCCAGCCAGGCCCGGAGCAGCGGCGACGCCTTGAAGCTCGTCGGAAACACCCGCCCGCTCGTGCCCACGAAGGTCGGCTCGCCAAGATCCGCGCACCAGTCCCGCAGGGCCTCCGGGGGAAACGCCGCGATGGCGGCGTCCAGGTGGCCGGCGGGATGGTAGCGGGTCAGGAAGGCCGCGCGCGGCTCGCTGTGGGTGAGGTTGAGGCCGCCGCGCCCGGCGATCAGCAGCTTGCGGGCGACCGAGGGCATCCGGTCGTACACCGTGACCGCGCGGCCGGCCTGCGCCAGCACCTCGGCCGCGGCCAGCCCGGCCGGCCCGCCGCCCACGATGGCGATATCCTCGATGTCGTCCGGCATCCGCTTGGAGAGCGGCAGGCGGCCCGTATCTGTCAAGATGTGGCCGATGTCAGCGGCGTCTCAGGGGCGGACCGTCTGTTCGGGTTCGCTCTGCGAGCCGTCACGGTTCGCTAGAACAGGTCCGACAATGCCGGCCAATGAACCCGCAAGATCGTCCTGCCGTTTTCGGTCGGGATCTGCGAAAGGGTTCGTTCGACAACCTGGCCACCCAAACGCTCGTAGAAGCGAAGCGCAGGCTCATTGGCCTCGAAAACCCATAAGTGCAGGCCCTCTGCGGCCTGCTGAGCGGCCAGCTTACGCGCAGCCGAGCGCAGCAGCACCTCACCGATCCGCCTGCCCCGCATCTCCGGAAGGACGTGCAGATTGTCCACCAGGCTGCCCCACCGTCGATCGAGGTTACGGTGCGTCGCTGTGAATCCGACAAGCGTTCCGTCGATGGTCGAGGCGACGTCCACCTGAAAATCCGAGGCCGGGCGGCTGAATTTTCCAAGCCAATGCGAAAGGCGATCCTCCTCGATAGGCCCGGCCAGAAACGCTGGGTCGAGGATCGAACGATAGGCATTCCGCCAACTCGCCACGTGGATCGCAGCGATGGTCTGCGCGTCCGTCGCCCGCGCTGCCCGGTAGATGATGTCGGCCATGCGGAAATTATGCGTGGGGCACCGCCTGCGGGCAATTCACCCCGTGTCACGCACAAGGCAGACGGCCGCGGAACGCGTAGGATCCGGCGCGGCCCGTCGTTAATGCCGTACCCTTCCGCAACCGTGATGCTGCAGCCTCGTTCCCGTCCAGCCTGCCGATCCCGCGCAAACCCAGAAGAGGCTTCCCGCCCGTGGCGCTCTCCACCGCCGTCACCGCGACCGATCCGTCCGCCGCCGCCCCGAAAGCCCGCCTCAGCCCGCTCGAGATCCGGTCGATCGTCTTCGGCCTGATGACCGCGATGCTGCTGGCGGCCCTCGATCAGACCATTGTGGCGACCGCGATGCCGACCATCGGGCTCGATCTGGGCGATGCCGCCAACCTGCCCTGGATCGTCACCGCCTACCTGCTCGCCTCCACGGCGGTCACGCCGCTCTACGGCAAGCTCTCCGACATCCACGGCCGGCGGATCATGCTGCTGATCGCCATCGCGACCTTCGTGCTCGGGTCGCTCGCCTGCGCGGTGGCCCCCACCATGGTGACCCTGGCGCTGGCTCGCGGCCTCCAGGGCATCGGCGGCGGCGGGCTGATCGCCCTGTCGCAGACCATCCTGGCCGACATCATGCCGCCCAAGGAGCGAGCGCGCTACCAGGTGGTGATCGCGGGCGTGTTCGTGGCGGCCTCGGTGGCCGGGCCCCTGCTCGGGGGCTTCTTCGCCCAGCACCTGCACTGGTCGCTGATCTTCTGGATCAACCTGCCGATCGGGTTCCTGGCCTTCGCGCTGACCAACGCCAAGCTGAAGCTGCTGCCGCGCAACGAGCGCCGCCACACGCTGGACTATCCCGGCGCCATCCTGCTGGTGCTGAGCTCGACCACCCTGATGCTGGCCCTGAGCTGGGGCGGCGTGCGCTACCCTTGGGGCTCTGCGCCGGTGCTCGGCCTGCTCGCCGTGGCGGCCGTGCTCGGCTGCGGGTTCGCGGCCCGGCTCGCCACCGCGGCCGAGCCGCTGATCCCCACGCAGGTGCTGAAGGACCGGGTGGTCTACAGCGCCACCCTGTCCGCTTGCTTCGCGATGGGCACCTTCATCGGCCTGACCATCTACGTGCCGATCTTCCTCGAAGGCGTGCTCGGGCTCACCGCCAGCGAATCCGGCGTGGCCCTGGTGCCCCTGATGGTCGGCACCGTCACCGGGGCGACGCTGTCGGGCCGGTCGATGCTGCTGTTCCGGCACTACAAGCGCGTGCCGCTGGCCATGATGAGCGTCAGCATCGCCTGCTGCGCCGTCATCGCCCTGGAGGGGCGGGCGCTGCCGTTCTGGCTGATGGAGGTGATGCTGGCGCTGCTCTCCATGGGGATCGGGACGATCCTGCCGCTCTCCACCATCGCGATCCAGAACGCCGTGGAACCGCACCAGCTCGGCATCGCCACGGCGGCGATGAACTTCTTCCGCTCGCTCGGCGGCGCCCTGATCGTGGCAGCCTTCGGGACGATCGTGCTCGGGGGGGCCGCCGGGACCGGGCACGACGTGGAGAGCCTGATCCGGGGCGGCGATCCCGCGCATCTGGCCGAGACCTTCCGCTCGGTGTTCCTGGCCGCCTGCGTCGGCCTGGTGGCGGCCCTCGGGTTCCTCGCCTACATGGAGGAGCGCCCGCTCGGCGAACGTCCGGCGGCAAAGCCCGACGGCGCCCCGGCCGCTCACACCCCGACATGAGGACACGACCTTGGCTTGGCTGATCCTGCTCGCGGCCGGATTGCTGGAGGTGGTCTGGGCCTATGCGATGAAGCGCTCCGCCGGCTTCACCCAGCCGATCCCGAGCGCCGTGACGGTGGTGGCCGCGCTCGGCAGCTTCGTCCTGCTGGCCTTCGCGATGCGCAGCCTGCCGCTGGGCACCGCCTACACGGTCTGGACCGGCATCGGGGCGGTGGGCGCCTTCCTGCTCGGCATCCTGATGCTCGGCGAGAGCGCGAGCCCGTTGCGGATCGCCGCGGCGGCGCTGATCGTGTCGGGCCTGGTGCTGATGAAGCTGTCCGGGGAGGCCTGAGGCCCGGCCGCGGACGCGGCCCGAGGCGCGCGTCACCCGCGCGCCGCGACCGTGCCCTTGATTCGCCCGGTTCGCCCGCTTAACTCGCCCCTATCGGCTGCGGGCCCCTCTGGCGGGCGCTGTTCAGCGCCCGTGATGTCGGAGCCGATGCTTTCCTTCCGGAATCAGCATCAGGTCCCGCACATGATGGACGTTCTAACCGTCGAATGGCTCGGCAAGCCGTTGTGGATGTGGCTCGGCTTCCACGTCCTGATCGCCTGTCTGCTCGCCTTCGATCTCGGACTGCTGCACCGGGACAAGGACCACGAGATCGGGGTCCGCGAGAGCCTGTTGCTGACCGGCTTCTACCTCGCGCTCGGCCTCGCCTTCGGCGGCTGGATCTGGTGGTATCTCGGGCCGCAGGCGGGCGAGGAATACGTCACCGGCCTCGTCGTCGAGAAGTCGCTGTCGATGGACAACGTCTTCGTCATCGCCATGATCCTGGCCGCGCTCGGCATCCCGCGCGCCGCCCAGCACCGGGTCCTGCTCTGGGGCATCCTGGCCGCCGTCCTGCTGCGCGGCCTGATGATCGGCCTCGGCGCGGCGCTCGTGCACCAGGTCCACTGGGTGCTGTCGCTGTTCGCCGCGTTCCTGATCTTCGCCGGCCTGAAGATCCTGTTCTCGGGTCCCGAGGAGGAGGGCGACTTCCAGAACAGCGCCGTCGTGCGCTGGATCAAGAAGACCTTCCGGGTCACGCCCGAGCTGCACGGCCAGCACTTCGCGGTGCGCCGGCCCGACCCGGCCACCGGCAAGAAGGCCCTGTGGTTCACCCCGCTGGCCCTGGCCCTGGTGCTGGTCAACGGCGCCGACGTGATCTTCGCGGTCGACAGCGTGCCGGCGATCTTCGCGATCACCACCGACACGTTCGTGGTCTACACCTCCAACATCTTCGCGATCCTGGGCCTGCGCGCCCTCTACTTCGCGCTGGCCGCGATGGTCGACCGGTTCGCCTATCTCAAGACCGCGCTGGCCTTCATCCTGATCTTCATCGGCGCCAAGATCGTCGTGGCGGACACGTTCGGGCTCATCCACGTCCAGCCCTGGGTCTCGCTGGTGGTGACCCTGTCGCTGCTGACGATCGGCGTGCTCTACAGCCTGTGGCGCACCCGCACCGACGCCCCGGCCCAGGCGGTCTCCGGCCCGGCCCACGGCCACGAGGCGCCGGCCCATCGGGCCTGAAGTCCAGGTTTCAAAAGGCCGGGACCTTTTGCGGGTCCAGGGCAGAGCCCTGGAACGTCTCGTGGGCTCCGCCCCCGAACCCCGCCAAAGGGCTGAGCCCTTTGGAATCCCGGGATTTCCCGGTGCTAGGCTGGTAGCGCGGCGATCAGGTCGCGCAGGGTGGTGATGGTCGAGGCGTCGGCCACGCCGTCCACGCGCTCCTGGCGGAAATGGCGCTGGAACGCCGTGACCACCGCGTGCGTGCGCGCGTCGAACACACCGGTCACCGGAAGCTCGTAGCCGTAGAGCGCGAACATCGCCTGCAGCGCCTCCACGGGCTGTCCGGCATCGCCCTGCGCGAAGAACCGCCCGTCCCGGAGCCGGGCGGGCGGCACCCGGTGGCCGACGCCGGCCGCCGCGAGGCGGTCCCAGGGAAAGGTCTCGCCCGGATCCTCCTTGCGCTCCGGGGCGATGTCGGAATGGCCGAGCACCCGTTCCGGCGGGATCGGCCAGCGCCCCAGGATGTCCAGGGCCAGGGCGATCACGGCATCGACCTGCGCGTCCGGATAGGGCGGCAGTCCACCGGCATGGCCGGGATGGACGATCTCGATCCCGACCGAGCGGGAGTTGAGGTCGGTCACGCCCTTCCAGGCGCCCCGGCCCGCGTGCCAGGCGCGCCGGGCCTCCGGCACCATCTGGACGATGCCGCCATCCTCGAACACGAGGTAATGGGCCGAGACCTCGCTTAGCGGATCCCGCAGCCGCGCCAGCGCGGCGGCGCCGCTCGCCATGCCGGTATAGTGCAGGAGCAGCATGTCGGGCTGCGCTCCGCGGCGCTCGCCATGGTTCGGCGAGGGCGCCACGCGGCGGGCGAGGGGGCTGTCGGGGGTCAGCGTCATGGCGGGCTTGTGCATCATCCCGAACGGTCGTTTCCGGCTTCCGGAAAACGACGATGCGAAACCAGAGACCGGGCGCATCGTCCGGGTTCCGATATCCGGGACGCTGCCCTTGTGCCATGGCTCGCACCGCGATGCGGCGTCGAAAGTTCCGGATCGCGCCGGCCCGTCATTGACGGCGTTCGGACCATGCGCCCACATGCGGCGCTGCAGTGGAGGTCGACGATGGCCGGCCCGGTACGGAACAAGACGGCACCCCGACGGATCGGCGTGAAGACGTTCCGGGGCAACATCGATGGCTTCCTGCGCGAGGCCCGGGACGGCAACACGTTCCTGGTCACGTCGCGCGGCGAGGTCTTGGCCGAGATCCACCCGCCCGCGGACGCTGTCCGCACGGTCCGGACGCCCGGGATGCTCCGTGGCCGGATCGCCATGGCCCCCGATTTCGACACGCTCCCGCCGGAGGTGCTGGCGGCGATGCAGGGCGAGGAGCGGTGAGGCTCCTGCTCGACACGCACGCCCTGCTCTGGTGGCTCGCCGACAGCGATCCCCTCGGGCACCGGGCCCGTGCCCTGATCGCGGATCCAGGCAACGACGTGCTGGTCAGCGTCGCCTCGCTCTGGGAGATCGTCGTCAAGGTCCGGATCGGCAAGCTTCAGGCCGATATCGCGGAGATCGACGCCGCCCTTGCGCGCGACCGGTTCATGCGGCTGGAGATCCGCCCCGCACATCTTGCGGTGCTCGGCGGCCTGCCGATGCACCCCGATCATCGCGATCCGTTCGATCACCTGCTCGTCGCCCAGGCGATCAGCGAAGATGCGACCTTCGTCTCGGAAGACCGGCACGCCACGCGGTATCCTGTGCGGCTCGTCTCCTGCTCAGACCCGGCGGTCTGACGCGCTCACCGCGATCCGCGCTGCTGCACGATCCGGTCGTAGGCGGCGTTGATGGCGGCGAGCCGCCGCGTCGCGATGGTCACGGCCTCGGCGGGCAGGCCCCGGGCCAGCGCCCGGTCGGGGTGATGCTCGGCGACCAGCGCCCGGTGACGGGCCTTGACGGTGGCCTCGTCGGCCTCCGCGTCGAGGCCGAGGACCGCGTAGGGATCGTCTGGCAGCCGCACGTGCCGGGCCGCGATCCGCCGGAAGGCAGCATCGTCAAAGCCGAAGATCGCCGAGACGGCGCGCAGGTAGCGCTCCTCGGCCTCGTGCAGCGCGCCGTCGGCGCCCGCGATCTGGAACAGGCCGTCGAGCACGTCCTCGAGCAGGGCGGGCTCGTCGCCGAAGGTCGTCGCGAGCTGACGCGCGTAGGCTTCGAAACCGTTCGTGGTCTTCTTGGCCAGGTCGAACAGCCGCTCGACGCCGGACCGCGCGGATTCGTCGACGCGGACGACCCGGCCGAACGCCTCGACCTCGGAGGGCAGCACGACGCCGTCGGACTTGGCCATCTTGGCGGCCAGCGCCACCAGCCCGGTGGTGAACACCACGTCGCGCGGCGTCGGGCCGAAGGGCGCGCCGATCCGGTCGACCAGGAAGTGGCCCGCGACGCCGCCGATCAGCGCCCCGAGCGGACCGCCCACGGCAAGCCCGAGCCCGGCACCGCCGAGCTTACCCCAGGGGCCCTGGAGTTTGGCCCCCTGGCTCATGGACGGGCCGATCCCGAGGGGAAACGCGGACTCGGTGCGGTCATGTCGGCGGCTTCGCGTCCGGCACCGGGGACGCCCCGGCCGACGCCGGGATAACCGCTCCTCGGGCGGTGCGGAAGGGCCGGGACGCGCCCGGCCCCCCGGCTTTAGCGGCAGTAGATGTTGCCGTAGGCGTCGCGGTAGGTGCCGTAGGGGCAGCGCGGCGCCGTGGAGGCGCCCACGATGGCGCCGCCGGCGCCGCCGATCGCGGCACCCGCCAGGGCGCCGCCGGCGCGGCCCGTGGCGGCCGCACCGATGGCCGCGCCGGTGAGCGCGCCGAGGCCGGCGCCGCCGAGAGCCCGGTCCTCCGGCGTGTTGCAGGCCCCCAGCGACAGGGCTGCGATGGTGGCGAGGGCGGCTGCGGTCAGCTTCTTCATGGTCCCCTGATCTCCCTTAGTGCATCCGGTCCGGCCGTCGTCGTCGCGGATCGCGGTGAGCTTAGCAGTAAAGCAATGCTCTCCCTACGGCTAAGGTTCCATGCCCGGAGCCGTCGATCGCTCGCGTATCCCGAACGTGGCTCCAGCACCTCCCACCGGCGGCGGCCGGAGTTGCGCCCGCTTCCCGTCTCGCCCTATGCCACCGGCCTGAGGCGGCGCTCCGGCCGGGGCGCCGCGGCGCCATCCCCGAGGGTCCCATGTCGAGAGCCACCACGATCATCCGCCGGGCCGCGGTTCGCCCCGACCGCGTCGTCGACACGGTGAGCCTCGACCACGCGGGCCGGGAGGCGGCGTCCGGATCCCTCGTCGCGGAGGGCGGCCTCGGGTTCGAGGTGGCGCTCGCAAAGGCGGCGGCGCTGGAGGACGGCGACGCCCTGCGCCTGGAGGACGGCCGACTCGTCGCGGTGCGGGCCGCCGCGGAGGCGCTGCTGGAGGTGCGCGCCGAGAACCCGGCCCGGCTGACCCGGCTGGCCTGGCAGCTCGGCGGCAACCACGTCCCCGCCGAGATCGCCGCGGACGTGCTCTACGTCCCGGCCTCGCCGGCCAATGCCGAGCTGGTGCGCGGGCAGGGCTGCACCGCGAGCCCGGTCTCGCGTCCGTTCCGGCCCGAGCAGGCCGCGCACGACCACAGCACCTGCGGGCACGATCACGGCCATGACCATCACGGGCATGGTCACGATCACGACCACGGGCATACCCACGCACACGCCGACGATCACGCGCATGATCACGGGCACGCCCACGGCCCTGACCATCACGCGCACGACCATGCCGGGACGCATGACCATGCGCATCCCGCGCACGTCCACGGTCCGGGCTGCAGCCACGACCATTAGGGCCGCCCGCCCCGGGAGCCGAAGCGCGCCGCCGACCCCGGGGCGACTTCGGCGGGCTGCACGAAGACGTCCTGCCGACCCCGCTCTGTCGCAGAGTCGCGTCCTCTTGCCCGGGATGCACAGCATCCGACAGCGGGTGCTCGCCCCCTCCCGATCAGCCCCCCTCCAGTCCGCCGCCCTTATCCTCAGGTGTCAGCCGAGCGGGCCTCCCTCGTTCGCACGCGGGCGAGGTTGGGCAAGACCGGCCAGACAGGCTCCGACCTGGATCGTGCCGTCTGACCATCCGGGGAAGTCACGCCACGGGCCCCGCAACATTCGCGCGGGTGCGGGCAGAGTCTATCCCGCCTTAATCTATGTTTGGGCCGCGGCCGAACATTGCGACAGGTCTTTCGAACACCGGCGTCGATCCTTCGCGTGACGGCTTTCGATTCATCTTCTCCCCGGACGACCTGTCGCAGGCGGGAACAGCGACCTGAAACCGGGGTTGCCCGAGTCCCGACCAGCGGGCGCCCCCTCCCGGGGCGGACCTGCGCAGATACGGGCTACGGAGCGCATGCAGTTTCCCCGCGACGACCAAGAGCATCCGCGTGCCCAGGCCTTCCGCGACTTCATTCGAAATCCACCGTTCCCCTGCGTCGGCGCCAAGTCGGCGCTGTCGCGCGGGCGCATGAAGATCGTCGTGGCCCGGGACATCACCTCGGGCTGGGACGACATGCGCATCTACCCGGCCCTGCTCGCCTTCGTGGCGCGCTACCGGGAGGCGCCCGACCTGTTCCAGAGCTTCGCGGTGGTGTTCGAGGGGCCAGGCGACCTGTCCGAGGAGGCGTTCGAGCAGAACCTGTGGGCGCGGGCGCAGTCGCTGACCGACAAGGATGCCTGGCTCGGCCAGCCCCACGACGCCCGCGTTGCGGACGATCCGGACAACCCGCACTTCTCCCTGAGCTTCGGCGGCGAGGCGTTCTTCGTGGTCGGCCTGCACCCGAACGCGAGCCGGCCCGCGCGGCAATTCTCCTCGCCGGTACTGGTGTTCAACCTGCACGCCCAGTTCGAGCGGCTGCGGGCGGAGGGCCGCTACGAGAAGCTGCGCGCCTCGATCCTGGAGCGCGACGAGGCCCTCGCCGGCAGCCTCAACCCGATGCTGGCGCGCCACGGCGAAACCTCCGAGGCACGCCAGTACAGCGGCCGCGTGGTCGGCGAGGAGTGGCGCTGCCCGATGCAGGGCCGGCCTGCGGCGCCTACCGCACCGGCCACGGACGACTGGCACCCGCTGGCTTCGCCGCGCGACCTCACCGTCCCGACCAGCGGCGCCTGAGGCGCCACCGGATCGCGGTGGCGCCTGCCGCGTTTCCAGCCGGACCGAAGCGGGAGCGGAGACACCATGGACCGAGCGGATGTGCAGCAGATCGAGCCGCGCTCAGGCGTCGCGTTCACCCTGGACCGGGGCCAGCGGCTGACGGTGATCGACCCGCGCGGGGAGCAGGTCGCCGACCTCGTCGCCTACAACCGCCACGATACGGGTGAGGCGATCTCGTCCGGGCGGACCCTCGACTATGCCAGCCGGATCTACCTGACCACCGGAGACCCGCTCTACTCGAACCGCTCGAACGTGCTGCTGCGCATCGTCGAGGACACGGTCGGGCGCCACGACTTCCTGCTGACGCCGTGCTCGGCCGACACGTTCCGGATCATCTACGGCGATACGGACCCGCACCGGGGCTGCTTCGGCAACCTCGCCGCGGCTCTCGCTCCCTACGGCATCGCACCCGACGCGATCCCGGTGGCGTTCAACTGCTTCATGAACGTGCCGATCGACGGGACGACCGGGGCGCTCACGGTCGAGCCGCCGTTGAGCCGGGCGGGAGACCGGATCGTGTTCACCGCCGAGACAGACCTGATCATCGGATTGACCGCCTGCTCGGCGCTGCAATCGAACAACGGCAGCTTCAAGCCGATCCACTATCGGATCGACGCATAGGGCACACAACCTCGCCGGAGAGGGCAGATCTTCCGCGAAGAGGTTCGTATTATTTTCTTGTAGATCTCTTGATCCCGCGCGATCTTCGCGTGGGATGGCGATCGAATGTGTGTCCGGAGACTTGTCGAGGCTGGGAAGCGCATTCAATACGCTGTCGATACCCGGCGTGGACCGAATCTTTACCAATCCCGTGTCAAACCTTCGCCCCGGAACGGTGCCGTGGGGTCCGGGCCGCCGCGGGCGGTGCCGCCCCCGGCGCCGACAGCCCCCGACGGCCTTCACCCGTCCCGTTTCCGGTGCCCCGATGACACGCTCGCAGACCGACCGCTCGCCCGAGGGCCACGCCGCGCCCCGGTGGAGCCTCTCGAACGTCACGCTGCGCCACAAGCTGTCGGCAGTGATGGCCCTGGTGCTGGCGGCGGTCGGCGCCCTCAGCGGGTTGAACTACGTCGACACCCGCTCCTCGGCGCTCGAGGACCGGGCGTTGATGACCAGGACCCTCGGCGACGTCGCCCAGAGCCTGCTCGCCCATTACGAGGCGCTGGCCTCCGCTGGCCGGATGCCGGTCGATCAGGCCCAGAAGGCCGCCCTCGACGCGGTGAGCGCCCTGCGCTTCGGCAAGGCGGACTATTTCTTCGTCCTCGATTCGGATGGGCGGCTGATCGCCAACGCGTTCAACGCCAAGAACGTCGGCAAGGTGGTTCTGGAGCAGACCGACGTCCCGGGCGGGAAACGCTACTTCGCCGAGATGGTGGAGGTCGCCAAGCGCGACGGTGCCGGCTTCGTCGACTACATGAAGCCGCGCGCGGGCGGGACAGAGCCGGTCGAGAAGGTCGCGAGCGTCCAGATGTTCAAGCCCTGGGGCTGGGTCGTCGCCGCCGGCCTCTATCGCGACGACGTCCACGCGGCCGTGCGCCATCGCGCGCTGACCAATGCGCTCTGGTCCGCCGGCCTGGTGCTCCCGGTGCTCGCCCTGCTCGTGCTCATCGGCAACGGCCTGTCGCGGCCGATCGTGCGCCTGACCGCGGCGATGCGGGGGCTCGCCGGCGGCGACCTCGCGGTGCCGGTGGCGGACCAGCAACGCGGCGACGAGGTCGGCGCGATGGCCCGGGCCGTACAGGTCTTCAAGGACGCGCTGATCGCCAAGCGGGACGCCGAGACGGCCGCCGCCGCCGAGAACGCCGCCAAAATGCGCCGCGCCCAGGCGCTGGACGAACTCACCGGCCGGTTCGACGCCCATGTCGGCGCGCTGACCCAGAGCCTGTCGGCGGCCGCCGTTGAGATGGAGGCCACCGCCCGGGAGATGACCCGCACGGCCCACCGCACCACCGACCAGTCCGGGCGTGTCACGGCCGCCTCGGAGCAGACGTCGAGCAACGTCGAGACCGTGGCCGCCGCCAGCGAGGAGATGTCCGCCTCGATCCAGGAGATCGCGTCCCGCGTCGCCCAGTCCTCCACGATGGCCGACCAGGCCAGCGTCGACGCAGCCCGCACGAACAACCTGATGCAGGTCTTGTCCCGGGGCACGGACCAGATCAGCGAGGTGATGGGCCTGATCGCCGGCATCGCCGGGCAGACCAACCTGCTGGCGCTCAACGCCACCATCGAGGCCGCCCGGGCCGGGGAGGCCGGCAAGGGTTTTGCCGTCGTGGCCGGCGAGGTGAAGGCCCTGGCGGCCCAGACCGCCAAGGCCACCGACACGATCGCCCATCAGATCGCCGCGATCCAGAGCGAGACCCGGCACGCCGTCGAGTCGATCCGGACGATCGGGGGTACGATCGACGCCATGCGCACGGTCGCCCTGAGCGTGGCCGCCGCCATGGAGGAGCAGGGCGCGGCCACGAGCGAGATCGTCCGCAACGTCACCCAGGCCGCGCAGGGGACGCAGGCCGTCAGCGCCGACATCGCCGAGGTCCGGGAAGCCGCCGGCGAGACCGGCGCCGCCGCCAGCCAAGTGCTGAGCGCCGCGCAGGATTTGGCACGCTACGCCTCCGGGCTGGGCCAGGAGGTGACCACGTTCCTCGCCGCGGTCAAAGCCGCCTGAGAGGGTGGCCTAAGCTTTCGCTCCGGCGCGTTGAAGAGGTGCTCTCCTCGCGCCGCTTGCGGGGCTTGCGGATTCACACATCTCACTTTGGTAACATGCCGGTACCGGCAGATCCTGATCCGGAAGGGAAGGTGCGTGCTCCCTCCCCCCTCTGCGGGGGAGGGTGGCCCCTGCGTCAGCAGGGGTCGGGAGAGGGGAACCCGGCTTCAAGAAAAGGCGTGTGTCCGTGTGATGGCCACCGCCGCATCCTGGACCGGCGCTCCCCTCTCCCGACCCCCTTCGGGGGCCACCCTCCCCCGCAGAGGGGGGAGGGAGAGCCGCGGTGTCTCCAGCGTATTCTGCCGACCCCGATGTGTGAATCCGCCAGGCTTGCGGGGCGAGGGGAACCCGCGCTTCGTCCTGAGGGAACGCCTACGAAGTTCAGCCTCGGTCTGTAACCTGCACCAAAGACAATCAAAGAATCCCGTCGATCGCCACCCGGAGATGTTCCGGCCCGCGCAGGGCGGCTCCGGAGCGGTAGGGCGGCGGGTCTTCGATCAGCCGGGGGGCCTTGAGCCGGCTCGCCAGGGCGGTGAGCGCCGCCTCGGCCTCGAACCGGGCGAGCGGGGCGCCGACGCAGTAATGGAGGCTGCCGCCGAAGCCGAGGTGGCGGATGCCGGCGCGGTCGGGATCGAAGCGGTCGGGATCCGGGAAGACGGCGCCGTCGCGGTTGCCGGAGGCGAGCAGCAGGACGAGGTCGGCGCCCTCGGGGATCGTGACGCCGGCGACGTCGATGGCCGACAGGGTCCTGCGGGTCCGGAACTGCACGGGGGGCTCGTAGCGCAGCAGCTCTTCGATGACGCGCGGGGCGCGGCGGGGATCCTGCCGCAGGCGCTCCAGCTCGTCGGGGTGGCGAAGCAGCGTCAGCAGCCCGTTGGTGATGAGGTTCACGGTGGTCTCGTGGCCTGCCACCAGCATCAGGATCGAGGTGGCGATCAGGTCGTAATCGCCCATCTTGGCGCCCTCCGGCGTCGCCTCGTTGGCGAGCCCCGAGAGCATGTCGTCCTGCGGATGCCGGCGCTTCTCCTTCATCAGGTCGGCCATGTAGCCGCCGATCGCGTCGAAGGTCCGGCTATTCGCGTCGCGGATCTCCCGATCGGACAGGCTGTCGGGCTCGAGGGCGGTGGCGAGCTGGGTCGCCCAGCCGTGGAACTTCGGCTCGTCCTCCCGGGGCACGCCGAACAGCTCGCAGATCACCGTGACCGGCAGCGGGTAGGCGAGGTCGTCGACCGCGTCGATCTCCCGGGCGCCGCATTTCTCGTTCAGCAGGTCGGCCACCAGCCGTTCGGAGCGGGCCCGCATCGC
The DNA here is from genome assembly GCF_008040085.1 of Methylobacterium sp. WL7. Classification (NCBI taxonomy): domain Bacteria; kingdom Pseudomonadati; phylum Pseudomonadota; class Alphaproteobacteria; order Hyphomicrobiales; family Methylobacteriaceae; genus Methylobacterium; species Methylobacterium sp. WL7. Next base: position 15,348 of record NZ_VRVG01000083.1, read on the forward strand.
CTGGACGCGCGCGCGGGAGAACTGGTGCATCACGGAGGCCCGCAGGACGTCGTGGTCCGGCGGGTCGCGGAAGATGAAGACCCGGTGCCGGTCCATCATCCAGTCCTTGAGCGGCTTGACGATCAGGTCGGTGAGGGGGTTGCCGGTGCGCGGCCGGTCGGCCGGGGGCAGGGTCTCGGAGCTGACCCGCGGGTCGTGCAGCAGGCTCGAAATGGCGCCGTGGGTGGCGGCCACCCAGGTCCCTTCCTCGGTCCCGTCGTCCTGGCGCGAGACCGGATGCTCCCGCAGCTTGGCGTAGATCGGATAGGGGTCCGCGCGGTTGGCGAAATCCTTGACCTGATCGAGGAGGGTGGCGTCGGGCATGCGGTGTCCAAGCTACGCATCGTCCGGACGGAGACGTCCGGGACGATCCAATTCGAAACCTCGGCGCGGCGCCCTGGATCCCGGGCGGGGCGCCGGGGCGGTCAGGGAAAGCCCGGGGTGAGGAGGGTGATCCCCTTCGCCGGGCGATCGGCGGCGGTCCCCTCCGGCGGGAACGGCGCGCCGACGGCGACCCGCTCGGCATGGGCCGGCAGCCAGCGGGCGCTGTCCACCGAGACGGCCGCGATGCAGCGCCCCGCCCGTCCGTAGACGGCCAGGAAGCGGCCGGTGCCGGGCTCGCCATGGGTGATCGCCAGGGCGTCCGCGCCCTCGGTCAGCCCGACGGACTTGACCACCACGTTGCCCTGTGCGGACCAGAAGGTCGGCAGCGCGCCGTAGGGGCCCTCGGGCTTCGCCCCGGCCAGCAGCCGCCCGGCGTGGATGCCCTGTGCCACCGCCTGGCTCCAATGCTCCAGCGCCACGCGCCGCCCGCCGTAGAGCGGGTGGGGGAAGCGGGCCACGTCGCCGGCGGCAGCGATGCGCGGGTCGGCCGCCCCGTCGGCGTCGAGGACGTATCCGGCCGCATCGCAATCGACGCCGCCCGGATCCGCCGACAGGCCGGATCCGTCGAGCCATTCGGTGTTGCGGACGGCCCCGAGGGCGATCACCGCGACATCCGCGTCGATGCGGGTGCCGTCCGTGAGGTGCGCGCGCACGAACCGGCCGTTCGCCTCTTCCAGCCACTCGACCTCGCTGCCGCAGCGCAGGTTGACGCCCCGACCCTCGTGGATCGCCCCGATGAACGCCCCGACCGTGCCTCCGAGGACGCGGGCCAGCGGCGTCGGCCCGGGCTCGACCAGGATCACCGGCAGGCCGAGTTGCCGGCACACGCTGGCCACCTCGCAGCCGATGAAGCCGCCGCCGATCACCACCACCCGGCGGGGACCGGCGGCGAGCGCGGTCCGCAGGGCGGCGGCGTCGTCCCGACCGCGCAGGGTGAAGACGCCGGCGAGCCGGCCCTCGTGGGGGTTCGGCCACGCCCGGGCGCGGGTGCCGGTGGCGATCAGCAGGCGGTCGTAGGGCAGGGCGCCGCCGTCCGCGAGGTGGAGGGTGCGGGATCCCCGGTCGAGGCGTTCGGCCGGGCTGCCGAGGCGCCATTCCACATCCCCGCCGAGGCTGCTCGGCAGGGTGGTCGCGTCCGGTCCGGTTTCGCCGGTGAGCACGTGCTTCGAGAGCGGAGGACGGTCATAGGGCCGGTACGGCTCGGCGCCGACGATGGTCAGCGGGCCGGTGAACCCGGCCTCCCGCATCGCCTCGGCGCCGCGCAATGCCGCCAGGCCGGCGCCAACCACGATCGCGCGCTCGGTGGTCGATCCCGACGCCATCTCAGGCAGCCTGCCCCGGATCCTCGACTCGGATCGCCTGGACCGGGCAGGCGACGCGCGCCCGCTCGATGTCGGCGCGGTCCTGCGCGGCCGGGGCGGGATCGTAGAACAGCGCCTCGTGTCCCTCGATGCGGAAGTGCCGCGGCGCCGCGTAGCAGCACTGGGCGTAGGCCTGGCAGAGGTTGAGATCGACGCACACCCGCAGGCCGGGTGGTGAGCCGGAGGACGCATCGGCAGGGGTGGACATGGCGGTGCAACCACGGCGGGGGCGGTGAGTTCCGGGCAAAGCGCCGTCCTCGCCGTCGCAGGCCGGGCGCCTATCGCAGACGCAATGCGCTGAGAAGATGGGAACGGATCAGGCCAGGATCTCGCGATGGGAATCGGGGGCCGCAAGCCCGACCGTGGAGACGCTGCGCCGGATGGCCGACGCGACCGGTACGGAGCTCGTGGTTCGGTTCAAGCGCCCGCGCCGCGGCAGGGCCGTCCAGCCGAACCGGACACCGGTTTGAAGCAACGGGAACGCGCTCCTCTCCGGCCGGGGGATTTCGGGCTTCCCGGCTCGGGTCATCGAGAACGATTCACTGATCTAAAAATGTCCTGGGGGATCGCCGTCGACATGATGCTGCGGAATTCCCCTGCGCGACGGTTCGCTCTATTGTCGCGCCGCCCCGCGGACCGATCCGAAACACCGCGATCTCAGGAGGGCACCATGCCGTACGGTGCACGAACGAGTCTCGCCGCGCTCGTCCTCGCCCTCGCCCTGGGCGCAGCCGGCGCGCGCGCCGAGCCGGCCTCGGGCTGGACCGACCCGCCGGCCCGCAAGGCGGCCCCGGCTACGAGCCCGGCCGAGGCTCAGAAAGCCGTCCCGCCTTCTGCATCGACTCCTGCTGCCGCGGCACCGGCCCGCAAGGCGGTCGCCGCGCGGCCCGTTCAGAAGCGGGTCGCCACGCGCCGCGCCCCGGAGGCCAAACGGGTCGCCACGACCGCGCCCCGGCCGCGCGTCGCCGCGGCGCCGGCCCGGCCCATGCGTCCGCACAGGATGGTCGCGGTCGCACCCCCCCCACCGCCGCCTCTGCCGGACGGCTATCCGCGCTACCGCGCCTACAATTACGGCCCCGGCTATGCCGACGAGCGGCTGGAGCGCCTGCGCGCCGCGGAGGCCGCCGGCTACCTGGTCGTGCGCCGCCGCTCGGTGGAGTTCCCGGACGGCCGGTCCCTGCGGGTCTACCGGCCGGACGACGAGGGCGAGCCGTTCTGAGCGGATCCGGCCGCGAACACCGCCCGCAGGGGTGCCCGCAGGATCTTGCCGGCGGGGTTGCGGGGCAGGAGCCCGTCCCAGACCACGACGCGCACCGGCACCTTGAACGCCGCGAGCCGCTCGGCCGCGAAGGCCCGGATCTCCTCAGGTCCGGTCCGGGCGCCCTCGGCGAGCGCCACGATCGCGCCGGGCTCCTCGCCCAGCGTCGGGTGGGGCACGGCCAGCACCACGGCGTCGATCACGTCCGGATGCGCGTAGAGGACGTTCTCGACCTCGCAGCAATAGATGTTCTCGCCGCCGCGGATCAGCATGTCCTTGATCCGGTCGACGATGGTCAGGAACCCCTCGTCGTCGGCGCGTGCGAGGTCGCCGGTGCGCAGCCAGCCCTCCGAGAGCACTTCGGCGGTGGCCGCTGGGTCGTCCCAGTAGCCGCGGACCACGTTCGGGCCCTTCACGCACAGCTCGCCGACGCTGCCGGGGGGCAGATCCTGTCCGAGCGGGTCTAGGATCCGCACCTCGCAGACCGGCAGGGGCGGGCCGCAGGACTCGGGATGGGCGAGATAATCCTCGGCCTGGTGGTGGGTGAACGTCGCCGAGGTCTCGGTCATGCCCCAGCCGGTGGCGGGGGCCGCCTTCGGGAAGGCCTCGCCGAGCGCGCGCACCAAGTCGCCGGCCGCGGGCGCGCCGCCATAGGTCACCGATTCGAGGCTCGGCAGCGGTCGGCCCGCCTCCCGGGCCGCTGTCGCGAGCTGCCACGCGATGGTCGGGACGCCCCCGGCGCCGGTGCAGCCCTCCCGGTCGATCAGGTCGAGGGCCTCGTGGGCGTCCCACCGATGCATCATCACCAGGCGATGGCCGCCGTAGAGCGCCGCCCCGAGGCTCGCGTGGCAGCCGGTGACGTGGAACAGCGGGATCACCAGCAGAGAGGCCCGCTGCGGTGCGGCCGGGTCGGGCCTCGGCGGCGTCTCGCCCCGGCGCAGGGCGCTGCGCGACGCGGAATAGGGGTAGGCCATCACGGTGGTGGCCGCGGCCCGATGGGTGCCGACCGCGCCCTTGGGCCGGCCGGTGGTACCCGAGGTGTAGAACAGGGTCGCGTCGTCCTCGGGGTCGAGGGCAATGTCGGGTGGGGCCTGTTGGGGCAGCGCGCCCCAGTCCGCCACCGGGCCGATCATCGCGGAGAGTGGCGTCGCCCGGTCGTCGGGCTCCATCCGGGTGACGAAAATCCGCTCCAGGGCCGGGCATTCGGCGCGGTGGGGCGCGATGCGCTCGAACCGCGCCCCGTCGGCGATCAGCACCCGCGCGCCGGAATGTTGGAGCGCGTAGGCGAGTTCCGGCCCGGTCCACCAGGCGTTGAGCGGCGTCGCGATCGCCCCGGCCAGCAGGGCGCCGTAGTAGCAGACTGGCCATTCCGGCAGGTTGCGCAACGCGATAGCAACGCGGTCACCCTTGCCGATTCCGGCCGCCACCAGGGCGTGGGCCAGGGCGGTCACGGCGCGGGCGAAGCCCGTGAAGGTGACGCGCTCGTCCTGGTAGACCACGAAGGTCCTGTCGCCATGGCCCTGGGCGATGCGCAACAGGTCGCGCAGGGTCGGCGGGGCGCTCGTCCAGATCCGGGTCGGCACGCCGCGGATCGGAATTGTGGTGATCGCGAAGGCGGCGCCCGGCGCGGTGAGCCGGGCTTCCGCCTCGCGGAAGGAGAGGGCCGGCCAGCCGGCGGGGAGGCGGGGATCGGGGCTCATCGCGCGATCGTCACGCCGCCGTCGATCACCAGTGACTGGCCGGTGACGAACCGGCCGGCCGGCGAGGCCAGGAACACGGCGGCCCCCGCGATCTCGTCGGGCTCGCCGATCCGGCGAAGCGGCGCGACCTCGGTGGTGGAGGCCAGCATCTCGGGATCCTCCCACAGGGCCCGGGCGAAATCGGTGCGGATCAGCCCCGGGCACAGGCAGTTCACCCGCACGTTGGCCGGGCCATATTCCACCGCGTAGTTGCGCGCGAGCTGGAGGTCGGCGGCCTTGGAGACGTTGTAGGCGCCGATCACCGGCGACCCCTTCAGCGCCCCGATGGACGAGACGATGACGATCGCCCCGTCCCGCCGCGCGACCATGCCGGGGGCGACCATCTGGATCAGCCAGTGGTTCGACAGGACGTTGTTCTCCAGGATCTTGCGGAACTGCGCGTCCGAGATGCCGGCGAGCGGCCCGTAATACGGGTTGCTGGCGGCGTTGCAGACCAGCACGTCCACCGGCCCCAACCGGGCCTCGGCTTGGGCGACCAGATCCTCCAGTTCCGACTTCACCGAGATGCTCGCCGGGATCGCCACCGCGCGGCCCGGGCCGTGGGCGGCCTCGATCTCGGCCACCACCGCGTCGCAGGCCTCGCGCTTGCGCGACGAGATCACCACCCGGGCGCCGTGCTCGGCCATCCGCAGGGCGATCGCCCGGCCGATGCCCCGGGACGAGCCGGTGATCAGCGCGACCTTGTCGGTCAGGTCGAACAGGGACATGGCGCGTCCTCCCTGGGTCTGTTCGGGGATCATCCGGCGTCCAGCGTCGACCGGCGCAGGCGCGCCATGCCGGCGAGCCAGCGTTCGGGATCGTCGGCCCGGCGGCGGGCGTAATCCGCGACCTGCGGGTGCGGCAGGATCAGGAACCGGCCGGCGGCCAGCCCGTCGAAGGCCGCCTCGGCCACGGCTTCCGGTGCGAGCACGCCGTCGCGGGCGGCGGCGCTTGCGGCCCCGAGCATCGCGGTGTCGACGCCCTGGGGGCACAAGGCGGCGATCCGGATTCCATCCCCCCCATGCGCGATGGCGAGGTGCTCCAGGAAGGCGAGGGCGGCGTGCTTGGTCGCCGAGTAGGTCGCGCTGCCGATCTGGCTCAGCAATCCGGCCGCCGAGACGGTGCCGAGGAACGCCCCCTCGCCCCGGGCGAGCCAGAGCGGGACCAGGACCCGCGCCGCGTGGACGTGGCCCATCACGTTCACCGACCAGGCGCGTTCCCAGCTCGCCGGATCCGCCGAGGTCGCCAGCCCGGGATCGGGGTCGCGCTCCAGGATGCCGGCATTGGAGCAGTACAGCGCGATCGGCCCGGTCTCGGCCTCGATCCGCGCGATGGTCTCGGCCACGGCGTCGGGATCGGCTACGTCGAGCGCGCACGCATGGCCGCCAAGCCGGACGGCGACGGCCTCCGCCCCAGCGCCGTCCCGGTCCAGGGCGACGATGATCGCGCCTCGCGCGTGGGCGGCCTCGGCGAGCGCCAAGCCGATGCCGCGGGCGGCTCCGGTGACGGCGACGACGCGGCCGGCGAGATCCATCTCAGGCCCCCGCGCGCTCGGCGAAGGCCCAAGCCGCGGCGGCCAGCGTCGGCACCCGGGCCGCCATGGCGGCGGCGTGCTCGCTCGCGGCGTTGCCGGCCTTGGCGCGGGCGGCCACGCCCTGGAGGATGCCGACCAGCCGGAACAGGTTGTAGGCGAAGTACCAGTCGAGGTCGGGCAGGTCGGTCCGGCCGGCGGCCCGGCAATAGAGCGCCACCGCCTCGTCCCGGGTCGGGATGCCGAGCGCCGGCAAGTCGAGCCCGCCGAGTCCGCTGCGCCCATCGGCCGGCAGCGCCCAGTGCATCAGCAGGTAGCTGAAATCGGCGAGCGGATCGCCCAAAGTCGACAGCTCCCAATCGAGCACCGCGCTGACGCCGCCGTCGGGGGAAAAGATCAGGTTGTCGAGGCGGTAATCGCCGTGGACGATGGCCGCGCCCTGCTGCTCGGGCACGGTGCGGGGCAGCCACGCGATCAGGCGCTCGACATCCTCAAGCCGGTCCGCCTCGGCGGCGCGGTACTGGCGGGTCCAGCGGTCGACCTGCCGGGCGAAGTAGTTGCCGGGCTTGCCGTAATCGGCGAGGCCCGCCGCCTCCGGCTCGATCGCGTGGAGGCGGGCCAGCGTCGCGATCATCGTGGCGTAGTGCCGGTGCCGGGCATGCGAATCGAGGCCAGGCAGGGTGCCGTCCCAGTGCACAGTGCCGCCCACCGCCTCCATCACGTAGAAGGCCGCACCGATCACTTCGGAGTCTTCGCAGAGCGCGAAGGGCCTCGGAACCGGAAACCCCTCGCCGTAGAGCGCGCCGATCACCCGGAACTCGCGCTCCACCGCGTGCGCGGAGGGCAGGAGCGGCCCGAACGGCTTGCGCCGCAGCACGTAGGCCTGGCCGGGCGTCTCCAGCCGGTAGGTCGGGTTCGACTGGCCGCCGCGGAACTGCTGCAGGTTGAGCGGCCCGGCATAGTCTCGGACGTGTTCGGCGAGCCAGGCGGCCAGCCGGGCCTCGTCGATCCGATGGCGCGGCTCGACCGGCTTCACGCCAGAGAAGGCGTCGGGACCGCTCATGCACCCTCCCGGGCGTTGGTGTAGCGCCCGAATTCGAGCCGGGCGATGGAGCGGTTGTGCACCTCGTCCGGCCCGTCGGCCAGCCGCAAGGTGCGAATGTGGGCGTACATCCTGGCCAGTCCGAAATCCTCGGACACGCCGGCGCCGCCATGGGCCTGGATCGCGTCGTCGATCACCTTGAGGGCGATCCGCGGGGCGGCGACCTTGATCATGGCGATCTCGAGCTTGGCGCCCTTGGCGCCGACCTTGTCCATCATGTCGGCGGCCTTCAGGCAGAGCAGGCGGGTCATCTCGATGTCGATCCGCGCCTCCGCGACCCGCTGCTCCCAGACCGACTGCTCGCTGATGCGCTTGCCGAAGGCGACCCGCGAGACCAGGCGCCGGGCCATCGCTTCGAGGGCCGCCTCGGCGACCCCGATGGTGCGCATGCAATGGTGGATGCGCCCCGGCCCGAGCCGCCCCTGCGCGATCTCGAAGCCGCGCCCCTCGCCGAGGATCAGGTTCTTGACCGGGACGCGCACGCCTTCCAGCACCACCTCGCCGTGTCCCTTGGGCGCGTCCTCGTAGCCGAAGACCGGCAGCAGGCGCGCGACCCGCAGGCCGGGCGTGTCCATGGGCACGAGGATCTGGGATTGCTGCCGGTGGCGGGGCGCGTCCGGGTCGGTCTTGCCCATCAGGATCGCGATCCTGCAGCGCGGGTCGCCGACCCCGGTGGACCACCATTTGCGGCCGTCGATGACGTAGTGGTCGCCGTCGCGGCGGATCGCGGTCTCGATGTTGGTGGCGTCCGAGGAGGCGACGTCGGGCTCGGTCATCAGGAAGGCCGAGCGGATTTTTCCGTCCATCAGCGGCTGCAGCCACATCTCCTTCTGGGCCGGGCTGCCGTAGCGGTGCAGCACCTCCATGTTGCCGGTGTCGGGCGCCGCGCAGTTGAAGCATTCCGATGCGATCCCGACCTTGCCCATCGCCTCGGCGCAGAGCGCGTAATCGAGGTTGGTCAGGCCGGCGCCGCGGTATTCCTCCGTGTCGTGCTCGGGGGAGGGCGGCAGGAACAGGTTCCACAGCCCTTCCCCGCGGGCCTTGTCCTTCAGCCGTTCCATCGTGGGCGAGGGTTCGCGGCTCGCCGCCCGCTCGGCCGCCACCGCGGCGGCGGCGGGCTGGATCGCGTCGGCGATGAAGGCGCGCACCCGGGTCAGCCAGTGCGTCTGGGATGGGGAGAGGTCGAAATCCACGGTGTCCGCTCCCGAGTTTCGTTCCGATGGGATCCGCGCCTCTCCCTCCCCCCTTTGCGGGGGAGGGTGGGCCGGCTGTCAGGCCGGGTCGGGAGAGGGGAGCGCGGTTTCCGGATGGAGCGTTTCGAACGCGGCTGCCCCATCCTGCAC
>NZ_VRVG01000084.1:0-24071 GCF_008040085.1 Methylobacterium sp. WL7
TGGTTGGTCATGCCTGTAGAAAGGAGGTTGGTTGCGTTGGCGCTAGGCTATTTTATGGCGATCGGACGCTTCAACATGCTGGGGTAGTTTTAGGTATCGGGGGCGTTGCTGGCCACTCGCATAAACACATGCCTGCTGCCCAACCTGGATATTTTGCTCGGGCCCAGATATGTCACAATGTCTCTGCAGTGACAGGAGCTTGTCTGGTCATGCGAAAAGAGATATTTAAGGAGGTTAATGGTTTCGAGCGCAACCTTGCGGTCGCCTTCAACGATGTAGATCTTTGCTTAAGAGTTCAGCAGAAAGGGTATTTGATAGTCTTTACTCCATTTGCTGAGTTGTTTCATCATGAATCCGCTAGTCGCGGTCTTGATACGACTGCTGAGAATATGCAAAGATTTCAAGATGAACACCGGTTGATGGTCCAGAGATGGGAGTCTAATTTGCTGAATGATAGATTTTATTCTCCGAATTTGAGCTTATCCCATGAAGATTATAATTACAATATTGGCGCAAGTATGGTTGGTCGGATAAACTCTGCTCGGCGTAGCACGCTTCAAAACGACTAAATTGATGAAGCGTGTTCTATAAGGCGTTATTATGCTTCGCCGCATACAGCGGGTCCGCCTATATACCGAGGGCGCCGCGACGCCGGGACGGCTGGGCTCGGCGGACCGTGCCTTGCAGGTGGCCGCATTGAGGGTGAGCTCACGCAAAGGCTTGAGGCGACGGCCAAAATTGTAGGCGCTCAGGGAGTCGGCCAGGTGAGCGCGGGGTTGTTCGTGGCTGTCCTAGTGGTAGTGCTTGACCGTCACGTCCTTGATCGTGCGGTTCATTCGTTCGACCTAAACTGTCCGCCGTCAGCACCCTTGAAACAAATTGAGGGCCTTCACGAACGGAGGATGACTGGTTCATCGTAGCCCCAGGAGCGAAGATGAAACAGACATCCGGGCCGGCACGGAAGCCGGCAGAAGCCGTGATCAAGGATATCCGTCGGGCCACACGTCGGCAGTTCTCGTCCGAGGACAAGATCCGCATCGTGCTGGAAGGCCTGCGCGGTGAGGACAGCACCGCCGAGCTGTGCCACCGTGAGGGCATCGCGAGCTCGATGTTCTATGGCTGGTCCAAGGAGTTTCTCGCAGCCGGCAAGAAGCGGCTGGCTGGCGACACGGCTCGGATCGCCACCGCCGACGAGGTCAAGGACCTGCGCCGCGAGGCAGGCGCGCTGAAGGAAGTCGTGGCCGACCTCGCGCTGGAGAACCGCCTGCTCAAAAAAAGCATGGGCGGGGCTGAGGGCGACGAGGTACGAGGTACCCGGCCCCCGAGAAGCTGGAGATCATCCGGCTGGTCGAGCATTCCCACCTGCCGGTGCGCGCCACCTTGGACAAGCTCGGCATCACCCGCTCGACGTTCTACCGCTGGTACGACGCCTACAGCGTAAGCGCTGTTTTCAGGCTACGGCCCTTAGCTGTCTGGATGTGAGACCTCCTTGGCGTCTGCAACGACGCGGAGGGCGCGTTTGATGAGACTGGGACTGGGCGGTCTGTAGGTTGGGTTGGCCAATGCGGGATCGGCGTCGAGACGCTGGCGCAGCACCATCTCGGGCGAGAGACCTTCGAGCACGCGCTGGCGGCGCCCGTTGTAGGCCGCGCTGAAGCCGCGCAGCACGATCTCCAGGTCGGCGTGGCTGTAGATCATGATGCCCAACACCTCCCGCTGCACCCGGCCGTTGAAGCGCTCGACCATGCCATTGGTCTTCGGCGTGTACGGGCGCGTCTTGCGATGCTGCACCCCGTGCCGCTCGCAGGCTGCCTCGAAAGCATCGGCCGTGAAGCAGGAGCCCCGATCGGTGAGCACGTGGGTTACCTGGAAAGGGAAGGCGTCGAGTGCGTCCGTGAGGAAGGCCACTGCAGAGGCCGTGGTCTCGTCGTCCTTGACCGCGAGGTGCACGTAGCGGGAGGCGCGGTCGGTGGCGACGTATAGGTACCGCTTGCGGGTGGAGCCGTCGCGGTCGCGCAGTTTGGGTAGGTGCTTCACGTCGACGTGGACGAAGCCGACCACGTAGTCCTTGAAGGTGCCGTGCGGCTTCCGGGCCTGCTCGGCGGGCGGCAGCCGGTTGAGGCCCTCCGCCTTGAGGATGCGGTAGACGGCGTCCCGGTTCAGGTGCGGCAGGAAGTGGCTGACGACGAAGGTCAGCGCATCGAGGGGGAAGCCGGTGGAGCGGCGGAGCGCGCACACGATGGCGCGCTCCTCATCGCTGGCGCGCCACGGCAGCTTATGCGGCCGGGCCGAGCGATCGTGACAGGCATCGGGGCCGCGTTTGCGCCATTTGCGGATGGTCTCGGTTGAGACGCCGTAGCGCTTGGCCAGCACCCCGGAGCTCTCGGGCGAGCGAGCGATCTCGGCGCGGACAACCGGAGTGGTGCGGGCCTGGGGATGGATGGCAAGCATCAACGAGCCCTCCTGGCAGGCCGGCGGCGCACACCCTCGAACCGCCAAGCGTAGGCTTTGATCGCCCAGCGTGCCACATCCCAACGACGTTCCGCAACCAAACAATCACCAGCCCGGCCTACATCGTCGTCAAGGCCGCGGACGAGTTCCGCGACAAGACCACCGCGCCAAATCAGCTTTGGCAGACGGACTTCACCTACCTCAAGGTCGTCGGATAGGGCTGGTACTACCTGTCGACGGTACTCGATGACTTCTCGCGCTAAATCGTGGCGTGGAAGCTGTGCACGACGATGCAGGCCAGCGACGTCACTGCCACGCTAGACCTGGCGCTGATCGCCGCTGGCCTCGATCAGGTACAGGTCGTGCATCGCCCGAGGCTGCTGACCGACAACGGGTCGAGCTACGTCGCGGCCGATCTGGCCGACTGGCTCGGCAGCCGCGGGATAACACACATCCGCGGCGCGCCCCGTCATCCTCAGACCCAGGGCAAGATCGAGCGCTGGCACCAGACACTCAAGAACCGCATCATGCTCGAACACGCCTACCTGCCCGGCGAACTGGAGGCGCGTGTGGCCGCCTTCGTCGAGCACTACAATCATCTCCGTGCTCACGAGAGCCTCGACAACCTCACCCCTGCCGACGTCTACTTCGGCCGCGGCGAGGATATCCTGCGCGAGCGCGCACTGATCAAGCGTCAAACCCTCACCGATCGCCGCTTGCGCCATCACGCACAGGCCGCCTAACCTCTTCACCAAGATGGACCAGAGCCTTTGTTCCTGAGCGTCCCGAACCGTCTCAAATTATCTAACAACGGACACTTGCGCGTCATCGAGATCGGTCGCGTCAACTGGGAGCTCCGTAGCCGGTATGGCAATAATGATACTGTCCATGTTAAGTCGGCTGAACGTGCTGTTCTGGCACGTATCGCCGGTGATGAGCCCAAGCTCGGCGATGGGGCCGTCGAGACGACCCGTCACCTCGAGGTTACTGCGTCCCTGTGCTCAAGCCGCGAACCCAAGAAATGGTGAGGCTCAATACGTTGATAATTGTTGCACCGCAAGCGCTGCGGGGTCGCGGTTTTGCGACCTAAAACACCAGTCTCCATAGTGTGAGTACCAAGTTGGCGCTACGACACTGGCTAATCGGTCGCTGGTGCCAGGTGCCGAGACCAAGGAGTACTACGCTGACTTCGATCAACTGGTGCGTGTCCATGCGTTATAGCCGATGGATGCAACAAGCAGGTCGACCGGCATGACCGCCAAAATGCTCATCGTTCTAGACGAGAATCCCCGGTGAATCCGTTCAGAAGTGTGTAACGTCACCGCACCATTGCACCGAAGATTGCAAGCCGCTATTCAGAAAGTTCCATGAGGATTGCTCAGAGCTAACGCCTTTCCGATAGCCCATCCAACTTAGCGCTTATCGAGCCAAGTGCTAGTTTGGAAGACGAGCAATATTTTAGTCGTTCAAATGAATAATCACGCTCTTCATCTCGTTCATAAACCCGAGGATGCGGTACACTAAAATGGTGGAAAATGTTACTTGGCAGTCATTCCAACCAAGAGAAAGGCGCTGGTCACTGTTAGGGCAGCGTCCAGTCATTGTGTGGCTTACTGGACTTCCAGGATCGGGGAAAACAAGCATCGCTAACGTTGTAGACCGAAGGCTTTCAAATGAATCGCGGCATAGTTTGATACTGGATGGCGACAATTTACGACATGGTCTCAATCGCGATCTAGGATTTAGTACGGCAGATCGTTCGGAAAACGTTCGGCGTACTGCCGAGACAGCGCGGCTTATATCAGAGTCGGGACTCATAACTATCATCGCACTTGTATCACCCATCCGTGCCGAGCGCGAGATGGCAAGGCAGATCGCAAGCGATCTCCCGTTCTTAGAGGTTTTTATTGATACTCCTTTGGAGATTTGTGAGCGTCGGGATCCAAAAGGTTTGTATTCACTCGCGCGTGCCGGTAAGATAGGCCAATTCACGGGAGTTTCCGCACCTTATGAGCGGCCACTGCAGCCTGACCTTGTCGTTTCCACGGAAAACATTTCACCTGACGCATCGGCCTTTTCGGTTATCAAGGCAGTAATGAGTATCTCCTGTCTTAACTGACTTTTATGCGTCACATTATTCTCGATCAAGCTAGGAAGGGGTTTTGAATCAACTTTAAGGAAATTCTTTGGATAACTTTCTTAGATGTTTGGTCCCGCGGTGTAGTGTTACGATCGCCGCTGCATGGAGTGACGCGCTATGGACAGGTTCTCCACGGCAGCGCCTCGACGACTGATACCAACCCTCGTTAAGCGGGACTTACGGGGTAGCATCAGCGACTGAAGGATGATTCTGTCTTCGGGTTTGGAGCTCGAGGAGGATGTCATGGCTGCTCCGGTACCGCTGCGGTCAGACTTTGACGCTGACGGTCTGTGCACCTTGGCCAGGCGCGCGCGTGATCCCGCCCAAACACGGCGCCTGCTGGCTTTATCGGCGATCTATGCGGGCGGCTCGCGCTCGGCCGCTGCCGCTCTCGGCGGGGTTGGGCTTCAGACGGGGTGCGGGACTGGGTCGCGGCGTTCAACGCGCACGGTCCGGACGGGCTGATCGGCGGCAAGGCGCCTGGGGCCCGCCCCCGCTTGATGGTCGAGCAGCGGGAGACGCTGCGCGCGTTGATCGAGCAGGGGCCGATGCCGGCCGCCCACGGGGTGGTGCGCTGGCGGCTGGTCGATCTCGCCCAGATCCTGTTGGAGGATCACGGCGTGTTGGTGTCCGAGCAGACGCTGAGCCGGGTCCTGCGAGCCATGAGCTACCGCAAGCTCTCCGCCCGCCCGCGCCATCACGCCCAGGACCCGGACGCCATCCCCGGTTTTATAAAGCCTTCCCCGCCCGCATGGCGGAGATCGCGTAGGCCGTCGGCGGCGAGCCGATAGAGGTCTGGTTCGCCGACGAGGCTCGGGTCGGCCAGAAGAACACGATCACCCGCCGCTGGGCCAAGCGCGGCACGCGACCTGCGGCGCCGAAGGACCAACGCACCGCCTCCGCCTACATCCCTCATCCTGAGCCTGTCGAAGGACGGTGAGATCTGCCCCGCCCTTGGCAAGGGGGCCGGCCTCGTCATGCCCCGCTGCACCACCGAGGGATGGCCTTGCATCGTAAGCGCTGTTTTCAGGCCACGGCCCTTAGGGCTGGCATGGCCGGGTTATTGCTGGAGCCATGTCCGTCGCGCCTTCTACGAACTCGCCGCCGCCTCGCCGATCGCCACGGAGGCGCTGGGGCGCATCGCCGCGCTGTATCGGATCGAAGCCGAGATCCGTGGTCGCCCGGCCGACGAGCGGCGTGCCGTGCGTCAGGAGCGAAGCCGGCCCGTGATCGAGACGCTGGAGCCGTGGCTGCGCCAGAAGCTCGGCCTGATCAGCCGCAAGAGCAAACTCGCCGATGCGATCCGCTACGCCCTCTCGCGTTGGGCCGGCTTGAGCCTGTTCCTCGACGACGGTCGGGTCGAGATCGATTCCAATATCGTCGAGCGCGCGATCCGACCCCTAGCCTTGAACCGCAAGAATGCGCTTTTTGCCGGCTTGGACGGCGGCGGCCAACATTGGGCGGTGATCGCTTCGTTGATCGAGATCTGCAAGCTCGTCGGCGTCGAGCCGCACGCCTACCTCGCCGACGTCATCACCCGCATCGTCGAGGGCCACCCGCAGCGCTATCTCGACAACCTGCTGCCATGGGCCTGGCCAGCCGGATCGTGCCGCCCTTGGCCAGCACCTCGTAGGCCGCATAGCCATCGACCTGCAGCACGTCTTCAAACCCAGCCAAATGCACGATCGGTTGGCCGGCAGTGCGATCGAGGGCGTAGACGTAGGCGACACCGGGTGGATCGGATCCGCCCCAGGGCCGGTCGTCACGGGCGTAAGCCCAGATTTGGCCGGTCTTGGTGCGCCCGCGCCCGGGATCGAGTACGGGGGCCGTGGTCTCGTCGGCAAACAGCTTGCCCGAGCGCTTCAGCGTCTCCAGCAACCGCTCGTGCACCGGCCGGAGCAAGAAAGCGGCGCGCCCGACCCAGTCAGCTAAGGTCGAGGGATCGAGGACGACATCTTGGCGAACGAAGATCTGCGCCTGGCGGTAGAGCGGCAGATGGTCGGCGTATTTAGACACCAGCACCTGTGCGACCAACGCGTCGGTGGGCAGGCCGCCCTCGATCAACCGCCCCGGGGCGGGTGCCTGCACGATCGCGTCCCCGCAGGCCCGGCAAGCATAGCGTGGGCGGCGGAGTACCAGCACGCGGAACTGCGCTGGCACGACGTCAAGGCGCTCGGACACGTCCTCGCCGATCTTGTGCAGGGCGCCCGAGCGGCATGGGCAGGCGGTACTGTCGATGTCGATGAGGGTCTCGACCCGCGGCAGATGAGCTGGGAGCGCTCCGCGGTTGGTGCGACGTTTGCCGACCCGGACCGCCTTCTTGGCCGGCTCGGCCTCTTCGGCGGCGTGGCCCGCGGCCTCGACCTACTCGGCCTCTTCCAACCCGAGCAGAAGCTGATCCTCGGGCAGGCTCTCGGCCTGGCGTCCGAAACGGTGACGCTGCGTCGCCAGGATGATCTGGCGCAGCCGCTCGTTCTCGGCGCGCTCCTCGGCGAGCAGCGCCTTGAGCGTCTCAGGATCGTCTGATGAGGGCGAAGCAGGCTTGGCCACGAAGTAGCTTAGAGCATATCTACCAGCGACTTAACACTGCAACGAAGTCTGCTGCCCAGCCTTTTTGCTCAGCCTGCCACCGCCGGCACGCCGACCGGACGAGCCGCATGGATGCGCTTCCAGTCCAGCCCTTCAACGAGCGCCGAGAGCTGCGCCGCGCTCAGCCGGACCACGCCGTCCTCGATCTTCGGCCAACAGAACTGGCCAGCCTCCAAACGCTTGGTCGCGAGGACCAGCCCGCCTCCATCCCAGACCAGAAGCTTCACCCGATCGGCGCGTTTCGAGCGGAACACGTACACCGTGCCGGAGAACGGATCCGCGCCCATCGCGTCGTGGACCAGAGCGGCCATTCCGTCCATACCCTTGCGGAAATCGACCGGCCACGTGGCCTACATCACCCGCACCGCGCCAGATGGCCCGATCATACGGCAGCCTTCAGCGCCCAGATCACCGCGGCGATCTGAACTGTGCTTGCGTCCTGAGCGATGCGAACCGTGGCGCCTGCGATCTCCACTTCGATGCCGTGACAGCTGCGTGGCTCCCGCCGCTCGAGGCTGCCCTCAGCAGGCGCCGGCCGCTGCGGGCTCACATTCAGAACGGCCGGAACGAACCGAAGCGTAGTCTGGTCGTCGTGCGTCTCGACCGGCCGCGCCAGACGCCGCCACGTGAACAGCTGCGACGCACTCAGGCCGTGTCGGCGGGCCGCCGCGCTGATCGAGGTGCCAGGCCGATCACTCTCGGCGACGATGGCCGCCTTCTCATCCTCCGACCACGTTCGTCTCCGGCCAGCCCCGGTAAATACCTCCAGGCGCCGGACCGGCTCCGACATAGCCATACGCCCTGACATCGACATGTGACGGAGCTCCAACCCACTCCGTAAATCGTCTCCGCGCCGCGGGGCAAAAGGTGTCCTTCAAACACCGCTTACCCCCGACGCGCGCGATCTCACGTAAAAAAAAAGACAGCGCACGCCGCCGAGCAGAATCGACCGGACGTGAGGACTGCGCGCGAGGCCTGGTTCGAGGGCCAGTCCGATCTCGATCCGGCCCGCCTCGTGTTCCTCGACGAGACCTGGACCGCGACCAACATGGCCCGCACCCGCGGGCGTTCACCGCGCGGCGAGCGGCTGCGCTCGCCCGTGCCGCATGGCCATTGGAAGACCACGACCTTCGTGGCGGGCCTGCGCCTATCCGGGATCACCGCCCCATTCGTGCTGGATGGGCCGATCAACCGGGACGCCTTCCAGACTTACGTCGATCGCGTCTTGGTGCCCGAGCTCGCTCCCGGTGACATCGTCGTCATGGACAACCTCGGCAGCAACAAGGGGCCGGCTGTGCGCGCTGCCATCGAGGCGGCCGGCGCGCGGCTGTTGTTCCTCCCGCCCTACAGCCCCGACTTCAACCCCATCGAGATGGCGTTCTCGAAGCTGAAAGCGCTGCTGCGCAAGGCCGCGGAGCGGGCCGTCGAGGGTCTGTGGTCGGCCATCGGGCGCCTCGTCGACACCATCACACCCGACGAGTGCGCCAACTTCTTCGCCGCCGCAGGATATGATCCAGATTAAACCGAAAACGCTCTACTTCAAACAATTTCATCTATTAGAAAAAACCTAGCCGATATCAATGCGATTCTTATGTATTACATGAGTACGCCATTTGAATTATATTGCTGCAGCGACAAATCAATCTAAGGGCCTGTTTGCTGCCCAAAGTCGTTGATTTAACTATTAAGTCGGCGAAGAATGGCGTCTCAACTCGAGGAATCTGTTGTTTTCATCGCAGCAATACTGGTTCTACCCGGTCGCCTTCTCTTAGAAACGATCCGGCTCGAACGACTACGAGATCCGTTTCGGAGAGGCCAGAGCGAATTTCGGCCTCGGCACCGTTCAGCAGGCCGACAGTGACCTGTCGCGTTTCGACTCGATCTCCGTTAACAACTCGCACGACCGTGCCATCGGCTTCATACTGGATAGCAGAAAACGGTACTCCAAGGCCACAACGCTGCTCAACCGTAACGACGGCACGGGCGAACGTGCCAACCCTGATATCTCGAGGCGTTTCTACTGTGACCTTAATTTGATTATCTTGGTTTGCCGGGTCGGCGCCAGGCTCTATTTGGCGTACGCGCCCATTGAGACTTCTTCCATCTAGTAAGCGTATGATTGTTGAATTATCAATTTTAACAAAATTGATAATAGCCAGAGGGGCCTGAGCCACAAAATCAATTTCGCCGCGCGCCGAAATCTGAAACATTGGACTTTGCTTGGGCGAAACCGGCTGTCCAATTGACACGTTGCTTCTCAGCAGAATGCCAGATACCGGGGCCGATATCGTCATAGCGGGTAGATTGGCGCCACTAAGCGGCACCAGCTGGGCTAAAGCTTGTCCAGACAAGACCGAGTCGAGAGGCTCGACCATGATCTGTGCAACCTTGAAGCCTTCCCGATCCGGTACCACGTCGATAGTCTTGCGAGGCATTAAGTGGCCTGGCAATTCTATTTTATCGTTGAAGCAATTTTTCTGCGCAGACCGCACGCTTACTGAGCTTGTGACATCTGGGCGTCCGGTCTGTGCGACGGTCGGCGCAGCAACAATTGTTACGAGCGCGCAGCAGATCGCGAATCGCGTTGTGCGTGAACCTCGGGCGATTTGCCTTCGTTGCGCAGCGCTCATGGTCGGCTCTTGGAGTTATCGCGCCGCTTAATAAAGCTTTCAAAGATGCTTTCAACACCATTTAAACGCTTTGGTTGCCCACTTGAAGTCTGCCCGCCACGGTCCCGTTGATCTGGTACACCCTCTCGGCGAGGAATATCTCCGCCGCGGCCCAAGAGACCCGCACCGAGGTTCGTCAATCCCTCCATCAGGGCGCCCGGATCCTGTGCAAGGCCTGATAGATCTGGTTCGATGGATGGATTTGACCATGGGCCCGCGATCCGGATCGGCACGTCAATCCGCCCGCCAGCGAGCACGGTGATGGGCTTGAGCTGCAAGTCCATCGTGCCGCCAATCAGGTCAAAATCACCAATCCCCTTGGCGTCAATCAAGTTCGTTTTAAGCCGTAGGTCATCGGTGTTCGCGCGGCCGCCGCCGATCGTGAAGTTCGCGCCGAGACGGTCGAGGCGGGTAGCAAGGCCGCCGCCGAGTTGCGTCAGGCCGGCCGCTCGAGCAAGATCAAGGCCGTCGATCCGGCCGTCGGTGACAGCGATCTCCACGCGGCCGGTCGCGCTTGCCAGCATTTCTGGCCACGTGAAGCCCTGTGCGCCGACATCGATCCGGCCGGCGCCCGCCCCATCTAGACCTGAGGCGCCGATCGCGTCGAGCAGCGGCCTTGTGCGTACGCCCGCCACGTTCAAACCGATCTCATGGCGCAGTTTCCGATCCGCTGCGGCCATGACGTAACGGCCGCGCACCGTGCCGCCGTACAAGGCTGCTTGTTCAAGGGCCGTGTCTAGCTGCCCGTCCCGCATTCGCGCGGCTAGAACTACCTCCGAGGCTTCGACGGCGCCGACTATCAGCCGCTTGATAGACACAACCGCCTGCCCCTCGAACCCGGCGATCCAATTCAGGTCTGGCAAACGCATGACGCGCAACGGCACAGCTATGCCGTTGGCCCGATCGCCCCGCAGGCGCGTTTCACGCCCGTTCAGCGAAAGGGCGTCTAGCTTCAAGGTAGCTTCGATTCTCGGCTTTCCGTCTGAAGCATCCGCCCGGAGGTCACCGGCGAAGGGAACTTTATCGATCGTGCCGGCGATCTCATCGATTCGAAATTGCAAACCGCTACGCAGCACGTGCGCGCTCGCGAACACACGCGGCCCATCTTCAGGCATCAGCGTGACCTGCAGGGTGCGGGCGCCGTCAGGTGCGCCAGGCGCGAAGACGATCGACAGGCCTGCCTCGGGCAGATCAAGGGTGATCCCGGGATCAACCGCAACCGAAGTCTTCGCGAGATGCAGGGTGGCGGCGATCATGCTGGCGGTAAAAGTATAGGTTCGGCCCCGATCTCCCAATGAGATTCCGGGCGCCTGCAAAGTGGCACGGATCTCAGAGAGGTGTGCCGCAGCGTCACGGCGGGGGTGCGGCACGGCTGGAGAGGCGGAGCCTTCGAGTGGGAGCGTCATGCTCGCCACCTCGATGGACGCACGAACTGGGCCGCCGTCTCCCAGCAAGACAGAAACCGATGGGACGACGAGTATCGAGCCGAAATGACCTTCGAGTCCGTTTTCGCCTTGGACCGTCACGTCGCGCAGGATGAGGCCGCGATTTAGATTGAGAGCGAGATCGCCAATGCGCCACCGTAGGCCGGTCTCTTGGCCGAGCCGCTCCTCAACGAAGCTGCCGAGTTGACCCGGAAGCCAGTGGACTGCCAGCCAAACCGTAGCGACTATCCAGATCATGGCTAACGCGATGATCGACTGTCGCCGAACGTTCACAGATGTAGCCATCGTGGAACCATCGGATCCTGATCTCGTCGAGCCATCCCGTGTCCCTCAGCGGACGCCGTAAGTCGCGAAATCCTTATCGATCTGCGGATTAAGCGCTTTGGCGCTCGTTATGTCCTTTTCACCAGTTGCTACGTCGCCGAGGCGCTTCAGGGCGAGCCCGCGCCCATAGAGAGCGGAGCTGTGCCGTGCATCGCGCTTGAGCGCCTCGCCGTAGTCCGACACCGCGGCCTGGAATGCTCCAGATTTGAGGTTCACCAGACCGCGACTGTCGAGTGCATCGAGGAAACCCGGGCGCAGCTTCAGAGCCTCGTCGCAATCCGCCAGCGCCCGATGCAGGTCACCCGCGACGGCGTGCAGCCAGCACCGATTGTTATATGCCTCGGGGCTTGTGGGATTGAGACGGAGCGATCGGTCGAAGTCGGCGATCGCCGCCGCAGCATCGCCCCGCTGGGCGTGGAACTGACCGCGCTCGTAATAGGCGACTTCGTCGCGGGAATTGCGACTGATCCGGTCGTCAAGTTCTGCGAGGCGCTGCCGCTCCTGCTCGCCCCGACGCTCGTCGACCCGGTACGCCTCGGTTGGCTGCGCCTCGGCTGCGGAAGCGTGTTCGCCCCTCCGCGTCAACAGCGGCTCATCGCGCCCAAGCGCCTCTGGTTGCGTCCGAGCCATCGCTCCATCCCCCTTGGGTAGGAGTTTCGCTGCAGCCGGCGGTGCAGATTTCGCCTCCGCGGCGGGTGCAGGTTTATCCATTGGGACCCGGGGCCGGTCCAGATCGAAGAAGAAGGTCTCGCGCAAATCCGTTGATATGGCCGGGGTCGGCGTCGCATTACCGCGCTTCGCCATAGAGTCGCGCACCGCCTCGAAGACCCGGTCGACGCTCACGTCCGTCCCAATCTGCCGCACCAGCTCGGTAACGAACGGACTCCGCGGTCCGGGGCCGTCGCCGGCTAAGCCGCCGGCAGCCGCAACCGATATAGCGATCCCACCCTGCGGCGCTGGGATTGGAGCAAGACCCTGGGAGAAGCTTCTGAAGCGGCGCTCGAACGGGTTGCGCCGCGAGGCGTCCAGGACCAGGACGCGGATCCCAGCCTGCCGCTTGGCCAGAATCTCAAGAAGTCCGTCTACCGAGATGCCGTCGCGAACCACGTCGGTCTCGCTCCAGACGCGGGCGTCGACCGGGACCAAATAGTTGCGGCGGTTCACTTGGATGCCATATCCAGCAAAGAACACTAGGGCCACACTTTCGGGCTCGACGGTGCGGGCGAAGCGATCGATGGCCGCCTGCAACGCACCACGCCCGACATTCTCGGCCAGGGTCACAGTGAAACCGCGATGTCGCAGCGCCTCGGCCATAGCGCCTGCATCGCCGACCGGGGTCGTCAGAACCGCGTCGCTATCTGGGTAGGCTGCCTCAGCTACGACCAGAGCTACTCGGCCGCCCGCCGCCGCCGGGACGATCAGTGCCGCCAAGGCCGCGATAGCGGCCGCGAGCGGGAACTGCAGCCGGGACCAGCCCCACATCCTCATGTCGCGTGTCCCTCCGGTGGTGCTATGCCGTTCCCAAGGCCGTCGGTCGCGGCACGTCGCGGCTCGGCTGCACCACGACGACCGAATCGAAGGTCCGACAGGCGTGAGACCGCGATAAATACCGCAGGCACGAAGACGAGCGACAGCAGGGTCGAAAGGATAAGGCCGCCGATCACCGCGAGGGCCATCGGCGAACGGAACTCGCCGCCGATTCCGAATGCGAACGCGGAAGGGAGCATGCCGGCCACCATCGCCACGGTGGTCATCACGATCGGGCGCGCCCGCTTCCGCCCCGCATCGATGATCGCGGCGTCGCGGGCCATGCCATGCTGGATCGCCTCCAGCGCGAAATCCACCAACATGATAGCGTTCTTGGTGACGATGCCCATCAGCATGAGGATGCCGATATAGACCGGCATGGTGAGCTGGTTGCCGGTTACCCAAAGGGCCAACATAGCGCCGCCGAGCGAGAGTGGCAGCGAGAACAGAATTGTCACCGGCAACAGGAATGAGCCGAACAGCAGGACGAGAACGGCGTAGACCATCATCAGGCCAGCGCCCATGGCGGTGGTGAAACCATCGGCGAGTTCAGCCAGAGATTCGGCGTCGTCGCCCTTATCGACGGTGACCCCCCGCGGCAGAGCTGCCATGATTGGCAGCGCGTCAATTGCCTGCTGCACGTCGCCGAGGGCAGCGCTCGCCGTGATGTCACAGGCCACTGTCGCCTCCCGCATGCGGTCGTAGCGCGAGATGTTGGTTGGCCCTTGATGGAACTCGAGATCGGCAATGGCCGCCAGCGGGATCGACCCGACGCCTTTCGGCACGCGCAACTGCTCTAGGACGCGCCGGTCGACCCGCGCCCGGTCGTCAAGCTGGACGCGGATCGGTAGCAACCGGTCGCCAGCGTCGAACTTGGCGAGGGCTGGGCCAAAATCGCCAATCGTCGCCACCCGGATGGTTTCGGCCAGGAGGGTCGGCGAGACGCCTAGCCGAGCGGCCAAGTCGAGGCGGGGGCGGATCCGCAGCTCCGGCCGGTCGAGGGTCGTGCCTGAGACGACATTAGCCACCCCCGACAGGCGGCGCATCTGCCCCGCGAGCTCGTCGGCGACATTGGCGACGACGCGCGGCTCGGCGCCACGGACCACCAGCGAGACCGCCCGCAGGCCGTTCTCATCCACAAAGTAGAAGCGGATGTCAGGCACCTGCCGCAGCCGCGCGCCGATCTCGCGCTCTAGGTCGCGCTGCGAGACCTTGCGGTCGGCCTTGGGTTTGTAGGTGACGATGAAAGAGGCGCGGCGCGACTCGATCGGCTCCTTCGGCACGCGCCCGCCATCGATGAATACGCTGCGCACTTCCGGCAGGCTTCGGATCACCTTTACAACGTCCTCAGTGACTTTTTCAGTGTCGGCGAGCTGCGTGCCCGGCGGCAGTTCAAGAGCCATGACTGAGCGGGACGAGTCCTGGGCTGGCAGAAACCCCTTCGGTAGAAGGTAGATCGAGCCGATTGAGGCTGCGAAGCAGGTCAGGCCGAGAAGCAGTGTCAACCCATAGTGTCGGACAGAGAAGGTGACGGCTCGTGTGTAGCCGCGCAGGATCGGCCCCGGCGGGCGTACGACCTCGGGATGTGGCTTCATCAAATAGGCGGCTAACATCGGCGTTACGAACCGTGCTGCCAGTAGCGAGAAGAACACCTGCACGGCGACCGTCACGCCGAACTGCTTGAAGAACTGTCCAGCCACGCCAGACATGAAGCTTGCGGGCACGAATATCGCGATGATGGTGAGCGAGATCGCAATCACCGCGAGTCCGATCTCGTCGGCGGCGTCGATCGCCGCCTGGATGGCGGTCTTTCCCATGCGCATATGGCGGACGATGTTCTCGATCTCCACGATCGAATCATCCACCAAGATGCCTGTCGACAGGGTGATCGCCAGAAAGCTAACGAGGTTGAGTGAGAAGCCGAGCATCTCCATCGCCCAGAAGGCGGGGAAGATCGACAGCGGCAGCGAGACCGCCACGATCACCGTGGCCCGCCAGTCGCGCAGGAATAAGAATACGATCACCACTGCGAGGATCGCGCCCTCGAAAAGGGTGTGGATCGCTGCATCGTAGTTGCCGAGGGTGAAGTCGACTGAGGTGTCGATCAAGTCGAGGTCATATTCCGGGTTGTCCGCTCGGATCTGCTCGACCCGCTGCGCGATGGCCTTGGCAACCACCACGTCGCTCGCCCCCTGCGCGCGCTTGACGCCGACCGCGACCACTGGTTCGCCGTTGAGCCGCGCGAAGGTGCTTCGGTCTGCTACCGTGTCGGATACGCGGCCGAGATCCTCCAGGCGCAGCTGCCCGCCCGCCGGCAGAGTTATCATCGTGCCGGCAAGTTCGTCCAATGTCCGCGCGGAGGCGAGCGTCCGGATCGCCTCATCCCGACCGCCGATCTCGGCCCGCCCGCCCGTGACCGTAACGTTGGTGCCGTAAAGCCTCCGGCTCACGTCCACCGCCGTCAGCCCGAAGGCCTCGATGCGGTCGGGGTCGAGCGAGACCAGGATCTCGCGCTCGACGCCACCGATCACTGCGACCTCGGCCACGCCCTTCACGTCCTGAAGCGAGCGCTTAACGGTATTCTCCATGAACCAGGAGATCTGCTCAGGGCTCTTATCCCGGCCGCTGGCTGCGTAGGTGACGATCGGCAAGCCGACCACGTCGACCCGCTGGATTAGGGGTTCCTGAGCGCTCTGCGGCAAGTTCGCTCGCACCCGGGTGACCGCGTCTTTGACGTCGTTGAGAGCCCGATCCGTGCGGGTCTCTAGCCGGAACGCGATGGTCGTAACCGAGAGGCCGTCGGTGACGGAAGAGGCGATGTGGCGGGCGCCCTCGACGCCCGAGACACCATCCTCGACGACCTTCGTGATCTGATTCTCAATCTCGGCCGGCGCCGCCCCTGGTTGGACTACCACCACCGAAATCAGCGGGATGTCGGCTGCCGGGAGCCTAGTTATGGGCAGGCGGTTAAAGCTAAACCAGCCGAGCGCCAGCAGGACAATGGCGGCGACGATCGAGGGCAGTGGGCGTCGGATCGCGAGGGCCGAGAAGTTAGCGGACATTAGCGGACGTCCCCTACCTTGCCGGTGATCACCGGGGTCACCCGGTCGCCAGGCCGCAGCACCTCGCCGGCGCTAGCGACCACTGATTCGTCCTCCGATAGCCCCTCTCGGACGCGGACGACCTCGTCGTTGGTGAGTCCGATTCTGATGCCACGCGTCTCAACTTTCGTCCCGTTGAGTACTTGCACGGTAGGTTCGCCGTCGCGATAGGTTACTGCTCTACGCGGTACTGCGAGGCCGCAATCTCGGGCGGTCTCCACGATTGCGCTCGCGAACTGTCCGGAACGCAGGGCGTCACGTGATTCGACGGCGATGCGGGTCCGGCCGAGCTGAGTGCGCGGATCGACCTCGGCCACGGCTGAACGGATAGTGCCACGAATTTCAAAGCCGTCGTCGCGCAGGATCTGCACTGACGTCCCGGCCTTTATCTTGGCGGCGTGCATGCTCGGAACATCGACGATGAGGTCGATGCCTTGATCCGCCGCGATTCCCACTAAGGGCTCCGTATTGGTAGAAGCGGATGTGATAGCGCCAATGCGGGCATCGAGCCGCATAATCCGCCCGGCAATCGGCGCACGTACAACGTAAATCTCGGGCGTCTGCTGGGCCACCTGCGCCGTGCCTTGCCCTGTCCGCGCCGCGCGCAGGATCTCCTGCCCTACAGTGACGGTGTCGCCGAGGGCGACGAGGATCTCGGTCACGCGGTATCCATCTAATGGAACCACAGCGCCGCTCTCCTCGTGTGGGCGCGCGAAGCCGGTTAGGCGGACGCGCTCCGTCAGGCACACCGAACCCGCGCGCACACCCAGCACGCGCGTCCCTTCAGGTGTGCTCTGGGCCCAAACCGGACCGGCTGCGACAGCAAACGCACATTCAAGTAGGGTTGCCGCGCTCAACAGGAAAATGAACTTGCGCATGATCTAACGCTTATCCGAAGCCCCGCTTTGCAGTTGCAGGCTTCCCCAGCCCGCTTCGCTCATCGCGAGGCCGATTTGGCCTGCAGCATGTTTGCGGCCTGAACGCGGCGGTTCTCCTGTCCCTCGGGATCGTTGGGGTTTTTAAGGCGACTCTTGCCGTAGCCGACCGTGATTAAGTTGACGGCCGGCAGGCCGTAGGTTCGAACGAGGAACTGCTTCAGCGCATCTGCGCGGCGTTCCGAGAGCCTTAAGTTGAGCGCGTCGGACCCCCGCGCGTCGGTGTGGCCGGCGATCATGAAGGTCTGGCCCCGCATGGACGGGTCCGATAGGGCGCGCCCGAGGCTATTTGCGTTTTCGAGGGCTTGCCCTTGTAGCACGTCGGAGCTCCGCTCGAACTCCATAGGCAAGTCAATTTGCGGCTTGGCCGCCGCGACCGTGTCGAGCTTTTCGCGCTCGCCGAGCGATAGGGATCGACTGGATCGACTGCGCAAGCTGTCCACGAAGGCGGTATCGGCTGTACCCCCCGGGGGGGGCGCCGGCGTCTGTGGGCCGAGCGTCAGGCCGCGGGTTCTTGGTGCGTTCGGTGTCGGTGTTAAGGCCTTCAGAATCTGTGCGTCGCTGACCGCCTGCGCCCTCACTGGCTCGGCCACAACAACCAAAATCATGCACAAGAGGGCGGGAGACACTTTCAATACGTGCATCGGATTTCTAGACATTGAATGAGATCAGTCGCGGAGGAGCCTGAGCCTACAGCTCAGCCTTTTCATGATTTGAAAAGAAAATCAACGCCTTCTTTGCGTCAAAATTTTGTTGTATAGAGAGAAGAATTTCAGTTTAATGCCCGCCAAAACAGGGTGTTAGCTACGCAGGAGAATACTGCGTAGCTCGAGCATCGGTATAATAGACCAACCAGGAATTGTGAATGATCATCGTTCCGATTGGCCAGAGACGCGCGGTGCCAATCGTCCCATTGGCTTCCAGTCTCGGCCTATGCGCGGGCTTCGATTGGAGTCTTTGCCGGTGAAGCGTACAATTGCGGCGATCCTCGCCGCCGACGTCGCCGGCTACTCGCGTCTCATGGCCGAGGATGAAGAGGATACTTTGGTCCGCCTGGCCGCTGCCAAGGCCATCTTCATGCACGCAGTGTTGAAGTACGGTGGTCGAATTTTTAACACGGCCGGAGACGCGATCCTAGCTGAATTCCCAAGTGCGGTTGAGGCTCTGCGCGCCGGTCTGTCGATCCAAGCCGAACTCGCCGAGCGTGACCACGACACGCTTGCACAGCGGCGCGTGCGCTTCCGCATGGGTCTGACGATTGGCGATGTCGTCGAGGTCGACGGCGATCTGCTCGGAGACGGCGTCAACGTCGCTTCGCGGCTGGAGGGCATTGCCGAGCCGGGCGGGATCTGTATCTCCCGCTCCCTACACGAGGCCGTCTCCGGGAAGGTGCAGGCGACGTTCCGCGATCTCGGTCCGCAGAAGCTTAAGAACCTGCCGCGCCCTGTCCATGCCTTTCGAGTGCGCGCGCTTGCCATTGATGCGGCTCCTAAGGGGTTTATCCTAGCCGTACGGTTCAGCGGCAGGCAATGGTTGATCGCTGGAATACTGCTCGTGCCGCTTGTCTCCAGCATCTGGTATGGTGCCCGTCGCCATGTAAGCGGGAGCGATGAGAACGCGCAGCTTGCTGAGGCCGCCGCAGACAACTTGATTTCGATCTCGGCTAGCGTGACTCGAGCGAGGACGCGATGCTTCCCGGACGCCATCCGTGTCACGGGGCGGATTGTCCCGCAGCAGGAAGTCGAGGTGCATCCCAGCGTTGAGAGCAAGGGCGCCAGAGATGTCCGGCCCCTGGCCGAGCCGCTCGCGAAGGTCCGTACCGGTCAGATCTTGGCCGAGTCTCTCCGCCCCGGTGCGCGAGACCGGCACTCGACGGATGTGCTTAGCCCGGTCGACGGCATCTTGATCCAAGCGTCCGCCGAGGGGGGCGGGCCAGGACCGCTCGTCTTCCGGATCGCGGCGGACGCCGCGTTCGCACTGCGCGCGGAGGTCCCGTGGACGACCCTAGCAGAAATTAAGATGGGCCAGAGCGCCTCCGTCACGCTCCTCGGCGCCGAGCCACGTCCGGGTCGCATTCGCTTCGTGGCGCCGGATCTCGACCCATCGACCCAGCTCGGGCGGGTAGACATCCTGCTTGAACCTAACAGCGCAGATGCGCCACCTCGGGTGGGACAGTTCGCAACGGCCCTGATCACCCGGGGGGAGCGTTGCGGCATCGCCGCGCCGGCTTCCGCTATCGTGTACACGGGCGAAGGGCCGGCGGTCTACGTCGTTCGCGCGGGAAAGATCGAGGTTCGCCCTGTGGCAACTGGCCTGTTCAGGGGGCGGGAGGTTGAGATCCGGAACGGTTTGTCTGAAGAGGAAACCGTCGTCGCCCGTGCAGGCGCTTTCCTGCGCGAAGGAGATAGAATTCACCCGCTGGTCGTCGATCATCACTAAAATTAGATGTTGAATTTCGGGCCCTTCTTAAGATAGGTCGAATGGGGCGATCAGTGCCTATGCAAAGTGGATCGCGGGTGTGCGCTACTGTCATTCTAAGAACGCCTAACAGAAGAGCGTCTAACAGAACGGCATTGAGCGGGGTTTTCAGCGTTGATTTGGCATGGCCAGACCGCTTCTCCCTGATGATCTTTGGGACGAGATCGCGCCGCTCCTTCCGCCGCCTCGGCCGCGTCCGAGGGGCGGGCGTCGTCCAATTGAGAGCCGGGCCGCACTCACGGGCATCCTGTTCGTGCTGCGCTCGGGGCTGCCGTGGGAAATGCTATCGGCCGAGATGGGCTGCGGCTCCGGCATGAGCTGCTGGCGTCGGCTGCGGGATTGGCAGGCGGTGGGCGTGTGGAGCCGCCTGCACGCAGCGGGTGCGATCGATTGGAGCCGGGCCTGCCTGGACAGCGCGTCTGTCCCGGCCAAAAAAAGGGGCCTGCCACCGGCCCAAATCCGACGGACCGGGGCAACCCAGGCACGAAGCGCCACCTCGTCACCTACGCGCGCGGCACCCCGCTCGGCTTCTGCCTGAGCGGGGCCAACCGGCACGACAGGGTCATGATGGTGGCCACACTCGATGTCATCTCTTCTGTGCGGAGCGGTCGACGAGCGCGACCGCGACGCCGTCCGGACAAGCTGCACGCTGACAAAGCCTACGATGCCAGACCCCGCCGCCAGGAGTGCCGGGCGCGGGGCATTGTCCCGCGCCTCGCGCGTAAGGGCATCGAGAGCAGCGAGAAACTCGGTCGTCACCGTGGGTCGTGGAGCGGACACACGCTTAATTCAACCGTTTCCGTCGACTGCCCGTCCGCTACGAGCGACGCGGAGACATTTACGAGGCCTTCACGAGCCTTGCGGCCAGCCTCATCATCCTCAACCAGATCAAACGGTTCTGTTAAACGCTCTAAGAGGGGCTGCTGATGCTCGCCACCTATCCCTAGATAAGTAAAACCTCAGCCGTGCGCGCTTAGTGATCTCCTGTTTGCACATGAGCTCCGGCTTGCGAGGCAAGCGCTACGGTGTGCGCGCCGAGACAATACGCAAATGTTGCAATCTTGAACTCAACCTCTGTCAGAATCACTTGGCACATCCTCACAAATTCTCGTGGCGGGCCAAAGCGATGAGAAACGCGTCATCGTGTTCGCGCTCTGTCGCTTCACTGATTTTCCCTTAGACGCGCTGACCTTCGTCGTCAGATACTTTTCGCCAGAACTGAACCACGAATTGGTCTACCGCATCCTTTAGGCAGAGGGCCTCAATCGGCACAACGCTATCTCACGCATGAGTAAGTAGATATGACCCGGAGTTAAACTCGTCCAAGTCCGCTAAATCAGAAAAAATCGTCAATTTTAATAAGCAACTCCGAGAATTAAAAGGCTGACATATCGACTTCGTGCGCCAGCTTTGGGCCCCAAGCTTGAAGTGCGTGCGGCCGCCTCCAAGTTATGCCGCATTCCTGGCCCCTTAGTGACCACATGTGGGCGCTTTGATTGAATATTGGCAGCGGTTCCAACCCGTGAGCAAGTCACAATCTCAGATCGTCGGGTATCGGAGCGAGCAACCGTTGGAGACATAGCTAACATGCAACATGTACATGTAGCTGAAAATATCATGTTTCGAGCAAAAGATTTCATTTTGTCTCCGCTGGATTCATGGGCTGCTTTAGTGAAGTTATTCGACTCGTTTCAAGAAAAATAAAAACACTGATCCCCGGATGGCAAGATTTGATACTAGGAAGCCTTTTTTGCATTAAACTCGCCTTTGCTCAAAAACCAATGCCGACTATGGTCGAACCGCCACCCGAGGAGCGAAGCTGCGGCGCTGCAGCGCGGGCTTCGGACCGCCCCTGCGGCGCCGGCTTCGGCCGGGCTGTGTGGATGGCCTGAGCACGGTCAGCCAACTTGGCGGCCCGGCGACGCTGCTCGTTCGCGGCGGCCCGCTCGACCACCCGCCGAGCCGCCGCTTCAGCTTTCCTGCGATTGACCGCGGCAGCATTTTCGGCCGCTCGACGACGCTCATCGGCCGCCTCGCGCCTACTGGCGGCGGCCGCACGCTCTGCCTTCTGCTCGGCAACTACAGCTGCCGCTTCCTCGGCGCGGTGGCGTTCGGCTGCCGCAGCAGCGGCGGCCTTGCGGCGCTCAACCTCTGCGGTCTTGGTCAGCTCGGCCGTCGACTTGTCTTGCGCGCTTTGCTCGGCCGCCGCCTTCAGCTGCGAAATCTCTAACGCCTTACGACGCTCCTCGGCTTCCTGCTGTTTAGCAGCCAGTTCGGCCGCCTTGGCGCGCTCGCGCTTCTCGGCTTCGCGCTGCTCGAAGGCTAACTCAACCGCCTTCGCGCGCTCGCGTGCCTCGGCCTCACGGGCAGCCACCTCCGCAGCGGCCTGGGCCTGCTCCCTCTTTTGCACCTTCGCCTGCTCGGCTGCCTCGCGCTCCCTATCTTTCTCTGCCTGTCGGCGCGCCTGCTCCTCGGCCTCCCGAGCCGCTTTGACGACCGCAGCCGTCCGGCTCGCTTCCTCGATCTCCCGCTTGCGCGTGGCGATCTCGGCTTCTATCAGCGCGCGCTCTACGACGAGAGCGGCGGCTCGCTCCTCCGCTTCCCGTTTGCGCCGGGCGACCTCAGCAACGCGGGCGGCTTCCTCCTCCTCGCGCCTGTGCGCCAGGGCTTCGGCGGCGCGGGCACGCACTTCGGCCTCCCGTTGTTTGGCGGTGGCCAGGACCTCCGCCTTTTGCCGGGCAGCCTCCGCGGCCATGGCCTTCTCGGCCTCCTCTCGCTGACGCGCGGCCTCACGGTCGAGGCGCTTGCGCTCGTCCTCGGCAGCCTTCCTGTGCTGCTCGTCCTCATCGCGCTGCCGCGCTACCTCGCGCTCCTGGCGCAAGCGCTCTTCTTTCTCGCGGGCGAGGAGCTCCACCTTGGCGAGGCGCTCCTGAGCTTCCGGGATCAGGGGCGACGTTTTGTAGGTCTCGATGAAGTTTGCGATCGCCCCAGCATCCGTCGACGCTTTGAGCCGGTTCCAGGCGCGGAACTCGGCCGCCGTGGGTCGCGGCGTCGGAGCGGCCGACGGAGCGTCAACGTGGGGCGAGATCCGTGGGCGCGCCTCGCCGCCGACATCCGGATCACCACGCAGGGCGACCTGGGACACGCCGGCGGCCCCCGGCGCGGCGAGCTTGGCGAGCTGCATCCGCGCGAGGTCGGCGTACAGGCCCGCCTTGTGTGTGTTGAGGTACACCTCCCATGCCGCCTTGGACCCGACCCGCTCGACGATCTCGTAGTCAGACTTGGCGAGCACCGTCTCGTCGCGGGTATTGGCCATAAGCGCGGAGTTCGGAGCAGTCACTGGGACCTCCACCCGCGCCGGAACCAGCGCAACGGTCCCGCCGCCAAGAGAGCCGTACACGAACGGTTCTTGCTGACGATTAGTGGCCTTCAGAACGTCGTCGCGCACGCGACCGAAGGCGAGGCGCACGTCGAGGCCTGGTACGGTAAGGTTGGCGAGCAACGCGGTCGTGAAAGGAGAATGCGCCCCTTCACCATCGTTTGCCACGGCCTGAGCCTTCGCCGCGTAGGCAATGAGCGTGTCGGTCTGCTGCGGCTCGACCTTCCCAAGGCCGGCGCTGATGGCCCGCGTAGCGACCCGGCGCTTGATCTTACTGGCGAACGGGTTATCGCGACAGGCGTCAAGTATGACGAGGCGCAGGCGCTTGGCCGCTTCGAGCGCGCCGAGCACACGGTCCAGCGGAATTGCCTCGTCTTCAGCGTCGCGCTCGTTCACGAACTTGGCGTCAGTAGGAATAAGGTAGTTCGCGTCGCGAATCTCAACGCCATGGCCGGCATAGTAGACGACGGCGATATCCGAATCTGCGACCGCGTCCTCAAACTCTCGGATTGCTCGCTTGAATTCGAGATTGCTTGTGTCGTTGCGTGCCGCCACTACCTCGAAGCCGGCTTTCCGGAACAAGTCGGCCATCGCAGTGGCATCGCTCACGGCGTTGGGCAGCTTCGGCACGTTTTCATAGCCGCCAATGCCAACGACGAGCGCGACTCGGCGGCCTTCGGCTACGGCCTGCTCTACGAACAACATCAGCACCGCGCTGACGATTATAGTAACCGCGGACCGAATCACTGGCCTCACCTTCGCGCGCCCTTGACGGCGCCGAGCCGGATTTAGACGGGCAGAATAGCCCGATGAAGCTATGCGCGATCCCAGGCAGCTATGCAAGAACAGCTAGCCCTGGTCGGAGAGCTAAATCACGTTGAACGATAGACCGACGGGATCTCGAAGTTCTCCACCAACATAATTCAACTTAATACTTGAGGCGGTAACATTAGAATACCACACCCTAGCCGCCGAAAAATACAACACTGAGCCATAAATACGACAGCTTTAGAAACGAGACATGTGTTAATTT
>NZ_VRVG01000085.1:0-23964 GCF_008040085.1 Methylobacterium sp. WL7
GCCCGGAGGCCCGCGATTCCGCGGCCTCGCGCGATCCCGATTTCCTGGCCGGGCTGCCCCTGCCGACGCTGGTGCATCGCGATGGCGCGATCCTGGCGGCGAATCAGGCCGCCCTGGCGCTGACCGGCTACGCCGACGTCCCGGCGCTGACGAAGGCCGGCCTCGAGCACCTGTTCCGCGGGGTGCCCCAGCCGGACGGCCCCGAGCCGGCCGCGCGGCGCACGGCCGTCGCGGCGGCCGACGGCAGCACCCGGCCGGTGGAAGCGATGGGCGGCCCCTGCACCTGGGAAGGCCGGCCGGCGACCTGCCTGGTCCTGCGCCCCCTCGACGAGGCGGACCCGGCGGGCGCGCTCACGGCCGAGCGCCTCGCGCGCGCGGCGCAGGCCGAACGCACCGCCGCCGCGGAGGCCGCCCTCGACGCGCTGGAGGCGGGGGTCCTGACCCTCGACGGCGCCGGCCGGATCGTGGCGCTGAACCGGGCGGCCGCCGAGCTGTTCGGGTGCGATCCCCGCGAGATCGTGGGCGGCAGCTTCGTCGCGCTGTTCGATCGGGCGAGCGTGCTGGCCGTGGCCGACGCCCTGCGGGGTGCGGCCGGGAGCCCGGGCCCGGTCTCGGTGGCCGGACGGGCCCTGACGCTCGGCGTCTCGCCCGCCCGGGACGACGGGCGCCGGGTCGCCGTCCTGAACGCCGCGCCGCCCCTTGCCGTCCAGGTTGAGCCGAGCGCCGACGTGCCTCCGGGCCCGACCGCGGCCTCCGGCGGCGGCCTCGACTCGGCGCTGGCGCGCCTGGACCGGGCCTTCCGGGGCCCGTTGACCGGCATGATCGAGCTGGCCGACGCGATGCTGAAAGAGCCGTTCGGCCCTCTCGGGGACGTGCGCTATCGCGGCTGCCTCGGCCAGATCAGGACATCGGGCGAGCTGATGCTGGAGCGCGTCGGCGAACTTTTGGACCTCGCCACCGTCGAGGCCGGCGCCCTGCGGCTCGATCCGCGCCGCATCGCGCTGAACGACGTGGTGGCCGGCTGCGTCGCGCGACTCCAGAGCGAGGCGGCCCGCGGCCGGATCGTGGTGCGCACCAGCTTCTCCACCGACCTCGACGACCTGGAGGCCGACGAGCACTCGGTCAGCCGGGCGGCCTGCCTCGTGATCGAGCACGCGATCCGCCGCTCGGTCGCGGGCGGACAGGTCATCGTCTCCACCGGCTCGACCGAGAGCGCGGCGATCGCCCTGCGGGTGCGGGATACCGGTGCCGGGGCGACGGTGCCGGCGGCCGGATCGGCGGGCGATGTCGAGGACGGCCTCGCCCTGCCCCGTGCCCTGGTCGAGGCCAATGGCGGCCGTCTCAAGCTCTCGGCGCGTCCGGAGGACGGCACGCTGGTGGAGATCATCATGCCGACGCGGCGGGCGGCGAACGGCTGAGATCGCCCCCCGGCGCACGCACCTGACCGATTCCGCGAAGTATTCGGAAACACCCGGCCGCGGCTGACGTGCATGCCGCCAAGCTCCGCTTGACAGCGCATCGGCCGGCCTTCACTCAAGCCTTACATTGCGCCCAACTTATTTCCGCGTCTCGGTGGCGGGGAAAGCGGGTTGGCGACGATACCGACATCGCACGATGTAGGCTACGTTACTTTGGAAGTCCTGGCTGCGCGGCCGACGCCGCGATACGATCGGGCACCAAACAGGGATGGAACGCCATGGAAGGCAAGGTCGTCGAGGTGCAGGCTGCGTGGCGTGAGGGTGCTCACGTCGACGACGCCCAATATCGCGCGCTGTACGAGGCGTCGGTCGCCGATCCGGACGCCTTCTGGGGCGAGCACGGCAAGCGCATCGATTGGATGACGCCCTTCACCAAGGTGAAGGACACGAGCTTCGAGCCCGGCAAGATCTCGATCAAGTGGTTCGAGGACGGCAAGACCAACGTCGCCTACAATTGCATCGACCGGCACCTGGAGACCCGCGGCGACCAGACCGCGATCATCTGGGAAGGCGACAACCCGGACGAGTCCCAGCACATCACCTACCGGGAGCTGCACGCGCAGGTCTGCCGGATGGCCAACGTCCTGCGCAACCGCGGCGTCGGCAAGGGCGACCGCGTCACCCTCTACATGCCGATGATCCCCGAGGCCGCCTACGCGATGCTGGCCTGCGCGCGGCTCGGCGCGATCCACGCCATCGTGTTCGGCGGCTTCTCGCCGGATTCGCTGGCCTCGCGCATCCAGGGGTGCACCTCCAAGGTGGTGATCACCGCCGACGAGGGCCTGCGCGGCGGCCGCAAGGTGCCGCTGAAGGCCAATGTCGACGAGGCGATCAAGCGCCTGGGGAATGATCTCGTCGAGCACGTGATCGTCGTGCGCCGCACCGGCGGCGACGTCGCCATGGAAGCGGGCCGCGACGTCTACTACGACGAGGCCGCCGAGCAGGTGACCGACCATTGCCCGGCCGAGCCGGTGGAGGCCGAGCACCCGCTGTTCATCCTCTACACGTCGGGCTCGACCGGCCAGCCGAAGGGCGTGGTGCACACCACCGGCGGCTACCTGGTCTACGCCTCGATGACCCACCAATACGTCTTCGATTACCGCGAGGGCGACGTGTACTGGTGCACCGCCGATGTCGGCTGGGTCACCGGCCACAGCTACATCGTGTACGGGCCGCTGGCCAACGGCGCGACCACGCTGATGTTCGAGGGCATCCCGACCTACCCGTCGACTTCCCGGTTCTGGGAGGTGGTCGACAAGCACAAGGTCAACATCTTCTACACCGCGCCGACCGCGATCCGCTCGCTGATGGGCGGCGGCGAAGGTCCGGTGAAGAAGACCTCGCGGGCCTCGCTGCGGGTACTCGGCTCGGTCGGCGAGCCGATCAACCCGGAAGCCTGGGAGTGGTACTACACTGTCGTCGGCGATCGGCGCTGCTCCATCGTCGACACGTGGTGGCAGACCGAGACCGGGGGCATCCTGATCACCCCGCTTCCGGGCGCCACGGCCCTGAAGCCGGGCTCGGCGACCCGGCCGTTCTTCGGCGTGAAGCCCGAGATGGTCGATGCCGAGGGCAAGGTCCTGCAGGGTCCCTGCGAGGGCAACCTCTGCATCGCGGATTCCTGGCCCGGCCAGATGCGCACGGTCTACGGCGACCATGAGCGGTTCGAGCAGACCTACTTCTCGACCTATCCGGGCAAGTACTTCACCGGCGACGGCGCCCGCCGGGACGCGGACGGCTATTACTGGATCACCGGCCGGGTCGACGACGTGATCAACGTCTCCGGCCACCGGATGGGCACCGCGGAGGTCGAATCCTCGCTGGTCGCCCACCCGAAGGTCGCCGAGGCCGCGGTTGTCGGCTACCCGCACAATGTCAAGGGCCAGGGCATCTACGCCTACGTCACCCTCAACGACGGCGAGGAAGGCGACGACGTCCTGCGCAAGGAGCTGGTGACCTGGGTCCGCAAGGATATCGGGCCGATCGCCTCGCCGGACCTGATCCAGTTCGCCCCCGGCCTGCCCAAGACCCGCTCCGGCAAGATCATGCGCCGAATCCTGCGCAAGATCGCCGAGGACGATTTCGGCTCGCTGGGCGACACCTCGACGCTGGCCGAACCCGCCGTCGTCGAGGACCTGATCGAGAACCGGCAGAACCGGCCCTGATCGGCCGGACCGCGCGAAACCGACGAGGCGGGTGCCGGTCCGGCGCCCGCCCCCAACAAGAATCACGAACCTTGGTCTCAAGAGGAACCGGAGGGCCGAAGCGCCCTCGCGGGAGGAATACGCCATGAGCGGCTCGACACTCGGCCTACGCGGGGGCACGGCGCCCCCACCATCCCGCAACGCCGCCGCGGCGGTCGATCCGCAGATCGACCGGATCGTCCGGACCCCGGAATTCCAGCAGCTCGTCGCGGAGCGCACCCGGTTCGGCTGGATCCTGACGATCCTGATGCTGGTGGTCTATTTCGGCTTCATCGGCCTGATCGCCTTCGACAAGTCGCTGCTCGCCGTGAAGGTCGGCGGCGGCACCGCCTCGCTCGGGCTGTTCATGGGCGTGTTCGTGATCCTGTTCGCCTTCGCGCTCACCGGCATCTACGTGGCCCGGGCCAACACGCGCTTCGACGCGCTGAGCGACGCCCTGAAGCGGAAAGTCGGCCGATGAACCGCATCCTCCTCGGCCTGACGCTGGCCACGATCACGGCCTGCGCGGCCTACGCGGCCGGGCCCGACCTCGGCGCCGTCACGCAGTCGGCCACGAACTGGCCGGCCATCGGCATGTTCCTGTTCTTCGTCGTGCTGACGCTGGGCATCACCTACAAGGCCGCCAAGGGCACCAAGTCGGCCGCCGACTTCTACGCCGCGGGTGGCGGCATCTCGGCCGGCACCAACGCCCTGGCCATCGCGGGCGACTACATGTCGGCCGCCTCGTTCCTGGGCATCTCGGGCCTGGTCTACACCTCGGGCTTCGACGGGCTGATCTACTCCACCGGCTTCCTGGTCGGCTGGCCGATCGTGCTGTTCCTGATCGCCGAGCGCCTGCGCAACCTCGGCAAGTTCACCTTCGCCGACGTGGCGAGCTTCCGCCTGGACCAGACCGCGATCCGCATCATCTCGGCGGTGGGCACCCTGGTGGTGGTGGCGTTCTACCTGATCGCCCAGATGGTCGGCGCCGGGAAGCTGATCCAGCTGCTGTTCGGCCTGCCCTACCTGTACGCGGTGATCATCGTCGGCGTGCTGATGATCGTCTACGTCGCCTTCGGCGGCATGAAGGCCACCACCTGGGTCCAGGTGATCAAGGCCTGCCTGCTGCTGGGCGGCGCGACCTTCATGGCCGGCGCGGTACTGCTGAAATACGGCTTCAACCCGGAGGCGCTGTTCGCCAGCTCGGTTCAGGTCCACCCGAAGGGCGACGCCATCATGGCGCCCGGCGGCCTGGTCTCGAACCCGATCGAGGCGATCTCGCTCGGCGTGGGCCTGATGTTCGGCACCGCCGGCCTGCCGCACATCCTGATGCGGTTCTTCACGGTCGCGGACGCCCAGGCCGCGCGCAAGTCGGTGTTCTACGCCACCGGCCTGATCGGCTACTTCTACATCCTGACGTTCATCATCGGCTTCGGCGGCATCGCCCTGCTGATGTCGGATCCGAGCTACTTCAAGCTCGGCGCGGCCGGCACCTTCGACAAGCTGAAGGACATGATCGGCGGCACCAACATGGTCGCCGTCAACCTCGCCAACGCGGTCGGCGGCCCGTACTTCCTGGGCTTCATCTCGGCGGTGGCCTTCGCGACCATCCTGGCGGTGGTGGCGGGCCTGACGCTCGCCGGCGCCTCCGCCGTCAGCCACGACCTCTACGCCCAGGTGATCGCCCGCGGGCGCACCACCGAGAAGCACGAGGTCAACCTGTCGAAGCTCTCGGCCGTGGTGATCGGGATCGTGGCGATCTATCTCGGCTACGTGTTCGAGAACCAGAACGTCGCCTTCATGGTCGGGCTGGCCTTCGCGGTGGCGGCGAGCTGCAACTTCCCGGTGCTGGCCATGTCGATCCTGTGGCGCGGCACGACCACCTGGGGGGCGCTCGCGGGCGGCCTGGTCGGGCTGATCTCGGCGGTCGGGATGGTGGTGCTGTCCAAGGCGGTCTGGGTGGTGACGTTCGGCAACGCCGCGCCGATCTTCCCCTACGACAACCCGGCCTTGTTCTCGATGCCGCTGGCCTTCTTCACGATCTGGGCCGTGTCGAGCCTCGACCGGTCCCGCAAGGGCCAGCGCGAGCGCGCCGCCTTCGAGGCGCAGTTCGTGCGCTCCGAGACCGGCATCGGAGCCGTGGGCGCGCACGCCCACTGAGCCCGAGACGCATGGCCAGAACGGGGGGCGCGGCGCGAGCCGCGCCCTTCGTCGTTTCAGGGACGCGGCCGCAGCGGGTCGGCACGATACGCTGGAGACACCGCGACTCTCCCTCCCCTCTCTGCGGGCTAGCGGATCCACGCATCGGTGTCGGCAGCGCGGGCACAGGAAAAACCACGGGTCCCCTCTCCCGTGCGGGAGAGGGACAGGGTGAGGGAGGCGCGTTTTCCGGAAAGTCCTGGTCCCTCACCCCGACCCTCTCCCGCACGGGAGAGGGAGCCTGCCGCGCTCCGTCGCGAGCGGCGGTGTCCGATGCAGATGCGTGAAGATCGTAGCCTCTGCGGGGGAGGGAGACGCGCGTGCGTCTGGCCGTCAGCCTCATTCAGCAGCGTTGCGTGAACACCGTAGCCCGCCGAGTAAGAGGGAGAGCCGCGTTCTTTGAGGCACCTGACATCCTCGACGCGCCACCATGTTGATGACCCGCGCCACCACCAGATTGCGGATTGACCCAGAGGTTCCTTACGGTCACGCATACGTGATCTGCGCCCCGTGCAGGGCGCGCAGTCCGTAGATTCGCGGCCGACGCCATCGGCCGCACGCGTCGTCTGGGAGGAATCGGGTCATGGCTGGGGCAACTGCGATCCCACGGGCGGGGGACGCCGCGAGGCCGATGAGTTCGGCCGAGAAGCGGGTGATCTTCGCGTCCTCGCTCGGCACCGTGTTCGAGTGGTACGATTTCTACCTGTACGGGTCGCTCGCCGCGATCATCGGCGCCCAGTTCTTCTCGGCCTACCCGCCGGCGACCCGGGACATCTTCGCGTTGCTGGCCTTCGCGGCGGGCTTCATCGTCCGGCCGTTCGGCGCCCTGGTGTTCGGCCGCATCGGCGATCTCGTCGGGCGAAAATACACCTTCCTGGTCACGATCCTGATCATGGGCCTGTCGACCTTCATCGTCGGCATCCTGCCCAACGCCGCCACGATCGGGATCGCGGCGCCGATCATCCTGATCGTCCTGCGCCTGGCCCAGGGCCTCGCGCTCGGCGGCGAGTATGGCGGCGCGGCGACCTACGTGGCCGAGCACGCCCCCAACGGCCGGCGCGGCTTCTACACGAGTTGGATCCAGACCACGGCGACGCTGGGCCTGTTCCTGTCGCTGCTGGTGATCCTGGCGACCCGGAGCCTCACCGGCGAGGCGGCCTTCGCCGAGTGGGGCTGGCGCATCCCGTTCCTGGTCTCGGTCCTGCTGCTCGGCATCTCGGTCTGGATCCGGCTGCAACTGTCCGAATCGCCGGCCTTCCAGAAGATGAAGGACGATGGGAAGACCTCGAAGGCGCCGCTCACCGAGGCGTTCGGCCAGTGGAAGAACGCGAAGTTCGCGATCATCGCCCTGTTCGGCCTCGTCGCCGGCCAGGGGGTGGTCTGGTACACGGGCCAGTTCTACGCGCTGTTCTTCCTGCAATCGATCCTGAAGGTCGACGGCTACACCGCGAACCTGCTGATCGCGTGGTCGCTGCTGCTCGGCACCGGCTTCTTCGTGGTGTTCGGCTGGCTGTCGGACAAGATCGGCCGCAAGGTCATCATCCTGGCGGGCTGCGCCATCGCGGCGGCGACGTTCTTCCCGATCTTCAAGGGCATCACCGCCACCGCCAACCCGAAGCTCGAAGCCGCGATCGAGAACGTGAAGGTCACCGTCACGGCCGACCCGGCCGCCTGCGGGACCTTGTTCAACCCGGTCGGAACACGGGTGTTCACGGCGCCCTGCGACCTCGCCCGGGACTTCCTCTCGAAGGCCTCGGTGAAATACGCCACCGCGCCCGGCGCCCCCGGCCAGCCTGCGACGATCCGGGTGAACGACACCGAGATCGCCTATCCGCAGGGCGGCGCGCCGGAGGCCAACAAGGCCGTGACCGCGGCGCTCCTGGCCGCCGGCTACCCGAAGGCGGGCGATGCCGACATCGTCAAGATGGCGAACCCGTTCGACATCTTCCGGCCGCAGGTCGCCCAGGTGATCGGCCTGCTGTTCATCCTCGTCGTGTTCGTCACGATGGTCTACGGCCCGATCGCCGCCATGCTGGTGGAGCTGTTCCCGACCCGGATCCGCTACACCTCGATGTCCCTGCCCTACCACATCGGCAACGGCTGGTTCGGCGGCCTGCTGCCGGCCACCGCCTTCGCCATGGTGGCCCAGACCGGGGACATCTATTACGGCCTCTGGTACCCGATCGTCATCGCGGTCGCGACGGTGGTCATCGGGGTGATCTTCGTGCCCGAGACCAAGGATCGGGACATCTTCGCCGATACCTGATCCGACCCACGCCCATTCTCAGGTGACGACACCCGGGCCGCCCACGCGGTCCGGGTGTTTCCGTTTCGAGGCGCGCGCGGCGAACGATGCGCCCCTCCTCGGACCTGCCGGAGCCGCCCGAGCCGCGCAGGACCCGCGACGGACGCGAATCGGCATGCCGCAGCCCGGGCGCGCGGCCCCGAGGAATGATCCAGGTGCGCTCCATCACGCATCCGCTCGGGCCACGGCGGTAATGGCTGGGTTGCCAGCCTATTGGGGATCCTGCGTCAGTGTGAAGCGACGGCCGGCCAAAGATTGACATTGCCGCGAATTCGGACCGGCCAAGGCTATGATTATTGTGCGTGCAATGGTACGGGCGGCGCCGAAGTCAGTCGATGCAATCATATAAGTTGTATGCAGACAACCACTTGTTGCCGATCAAAAATCAATCTTGGCGGAACAAAAGTCGGCCCGATCCCGTCTTTGGATGCGATTTGCGGCGAGATAAGGAAAGCGAACGTGGACGAGACTGTGACGCAAGTTCATCGCAAGGCCGGATTCAGGCCGCCTCTCGTCGCAGTCCTCGGAGTCAACGTAACGATGGTTGCCGTCTGGGCGCTCATCTACAACTACGCCGGCGGCCCGGTCTGGCTATGGTAGAGGCGACTGGCGGTTGCGTTTGTCGTCGTAATACCCGCTGCAATAGGCCCCGAGCAGGTATCCGGATTGGTGCGCGGTGAGATAGCCGAGCACGATCAGCACGTGGAGCAGGTCGAGCCCGGGGCCGAACGCGAACAGCAGAACGGCGCCGACCAGGATCAGGAACGAGGTCGCGATCATGACCAGCATGGTATAGGACCAGCCGAGCAGCAATCCGATCACGAACAGAACTGCAGCGAGTAACATCGCGTCACCTGGCTCAAGGTTGTTCAGCGCACGGCACTGAAACAACGTCCCCGAAAAGGGGGCTCCGAAGCCCAATGCCACGGGCACCGCACACGCGATCCATGAACAGATCGCGCGGTCCGACGACAAAGTTCCGTCGAACCGCAGATTTTTCATGAGGCCCGGGCGCTGAAATATCAAGCCCCGGACGGATCCGATGCAAATCGCGTCAAATGCCGCGTATTTGGCTATGTATTATTCTGTTCCGTAAAATCGATGCTGCAAGACCGCCGTGTCGCCGGTCGAGGCGGCGCCAATAGATCGTTTCGCAAGCTACCGAGGGCGCGTCCGCCGCGTCTCGAGCCTTCGCGGCGGCGCACGTTTCTCCGCAAAGCGTTAACGCCGGACCGGAATCCCCGGGGGCGGCACCGAACGACCGCTCCGTCGCCTGCGCGAAAGCCGCGATCTCTGCCGGATCGGCGCCGTCAGTGGCGGAAGTGGCGGTGGCCGGTGAACACCATGGCCAGGCCCGCCTCGTCGGCGGCCGCGATCACCTCGGCGTCGCGCATGGAGCCGCCCGGCTGGATCACCGCTCTCGCCCCGGCCTCGGCCGCGGCCAGCAGGCCGTCGGCGAACGGGAAGAAGGCGTCAGAGGCCACCACGGATCCCACCGCCAGACTCTCGGCGAGCCCGAGACGCCTGGCGCCCTCGGCGGCCTTCCAGGCGGCGATGCGCGAGGAATCGACCCGGGACATCTGGCCCGCCCCGATCCCCACCGTGGCGCCGCCCTTGGCGTACACGATGGCGTTCGACTTCACGTGCTTGGCGACCCGGTAGGCGAAGCGGAGGTCGGCCAATTCGGCCTCGCTCGGCGCGCGCTTGGTCACGACCGTGAGCGGCATGTCGTCGACCACGACCGCGTCGCGGCCCTGGACCAGCAGCCCGCCGGAGAGGGTGCGCACGGTCTCGCCCGGCGCCCGCGGGTCGGGCAGGCTGCCGGCCAGCAGGAGGCGCAGGTTCTTCTTGGCGGCCACGATCGCGGCGGCCTCCGGGGTCGCGTCCGGGGCGATGATCACCTCGGTGAAGATCTCGACGATCCGGCGGGCGGCCTCCGCGTCGAGCGTCCGGTTCAGCGCGACGATGCCGCCGAAGGCCGAGGTCGGGTCGCAACTCAGCGCCCGCTCGTAGGCTTCGAGCAGGCTCGCCCCCTCGGAGACGCCGCAGGGATTGGCGTGCTTGATGATCGCCACCGCGGCGACACGGGCTGGATCGAACTCGGCGACGCACTCGTAGGCGGCATCGGTGTCGTTGAAGTTGTTGTAGGACAGCTCCTTGCCCTGAAGCTGGCGCGCGGTCGCGACGCCGGCCCGGACCTTCCCGGGCGCCCGGTAGAAGGCGGCCGACTGGTGCGGGTTCTCGCCGTAGCGCAGGCCCTGCGCCAGCGCGCCCCCGAAGGCCCGGAACTGGCCGGGCGTCTCGGTGCCGAACCGGACCGCCATCCAGTTGGCGATGGCGGCGTCGTAGGCGGCGGTGCGGGCGAAGGCCTTCTGGGCCAAATGCCGGCGCAACTCGGACCCGATGGCGCCGCCGGTCTGCTCCAGCGCCGCCAGCACCGCGGGGTAATCCGACACGTCGGTGACGACCGCGACGTCGGCGTGGTTCTTGGCGGCCGCGCGAATCATCGCCGGGCCGCCGACGTCGATGTTCTCGATGCAGTCGGCCTCCGGCTTGTCGGCCGCGATGGTCGCCTCGAACGGGTAGAGGTTCACCACCAGCAGGTCGATCGCGCCGATGCCGTGGGCGGCGAGCGCGGCCTGGTGCTCGGGGTTGTCGCGGATCGCGAGCAGGCCGCCATGCACCGCCGGGTGCAAGGTCTTCACCCGCCCGTCCATC
The DNA here is from genome assembly GCF_008040085.1 of Methylobacterium sp. WL7. Taxonomy (NCBI): domain Bacteria; kingdom Pseudomonadati; phylum Pseudomonadota; class Alphaproteobacteria; order Hyphomicrobiales; family Methylobacteriaceae; genus Methylobacterium; species Methylobacterium sp. WL7. The sequence goes on from NZ_VRVG01000085.1 coordinate 10,884, forward strand.
ATCTCGGGGAAGCCGGTCAGGTCGGCGACCTCGGTGACCGGCAGGCCGGCCTCCTGGAGGGCGCGATGGGTGCCGCCGGTGGAGACCAGGGCGATGCCGCGGGCATGCAGCGCCCGGGCGAACGCGACGAGGCCGGCCTTGTCCGAGACCGAGAGGAGCGCGCGGGAGACCCGCACCTGATCGTGCGCCATAGCTGCTTGCCGAACCTTGTGATTTCGGCGCGCGGTAGCATGGATCCGGTGCGGGGGGCCAGCAGGCCGCTCACGGGCAGGATGTTCACAAGTCGGCTCGTGCCGAACGCAACGCTCTCCCCCCCTCCTTGTGGCTACGGGCTACACAGGTTTGAGGCGCAGGCGGTATTGCAGACCGCGCCGCGCCCCCTCTCCCGTGCGGGAGAGGGTTGGGGTGAGGGGTGCGCGCTTTCCGGAGAGGTCGCATCCCTCACCCTGTCCCTCTCCCGCACGGGAGAGGGGACCCGCGCCTTCTGCGCCCACGGCATGATCACGGCTACGGTCGAAACCTGCGTAGCCCGTAGCCCTTGCAGGGTGAGGAAAAGCGTAGGGCCTCAATCTCTTATTTTAGAACGCGATGCCCGTATCTGCCGCGCTCACGGGGCGGTCGCCCCCCGCATCGGCGCCGAGGCCAGGCGCTCGAAGCTCCAGCGCACCTCGACGTCGTCGGAGACGCGCAGGTACAGCACGATCTGGTCGGTGCGGCGCGGCCCGGTGAGGCCGGAGAAATACACGCTCTCCTCGATGGCGATCTCCGCCCCCGACGCCCGGAACACCCAGACCTCGCCCAGCGCGGAGGCCAGTTCGAGCCCGTCCGGCACCCCGCGCACGGCGATGCCGGGATGCAGGTGGAAGCGGATCGCCACGTCGTGGCCGCGCACCCGGGCCTTGCCCTGGCGCAGGAACGCGTCCCGGCCTTCGAGCCGGGTATTCGTGGGGAACAGCTGCCAGCGCCGCTCGTGCACGATGCCGAAATCCGGGGCGTAGCCGTCGTGCCGGGCGGCGAGCATCACGCTGTCGGGCTCCTCGACCCGTTCGGACGCGACGGCGGCGGGGCCGCGCAGGACCACGGCGCCGCGCCGGCGGATCAGCCACGCGGCCGCCAGGCGCTCGCCCCACCACCCGGTGGTGGTGAGGAACCGGCACGAGGACGCGTCGGCGACGCTGGCGGTGGAATGGGCCGGCGTGGAGCGGGCCAGCAGGCGCAGGTCCGGCCCGCTGGCCGGCAGGCCGCAATTGACCACGATGCGCTGCGGCCCGCTCGACATCTCGAAGGCGAGGCAGCCCGCCCCGGCATTGAGCGAGTAGGGCAGCGGCGGGCTCTTGCCGACATCGGCGACCACGATGACCCGGCCGCCCTCCAGGCGCTCGTAGCCGGAATTCGGCGCGTGCATCATCGGCCGGGCGAGCGCGCCGTCGTAGACCAAGAGCGTGGCGAGATGGTCGGCGTCGGTGGCGCCCATGCCGTTGAAGTGGCTGAGCGAGGCGTCCGGGTGGCGCAGGAGCCGCAGCAGCGGCAGCATCCGGTCCACCGCCCGCAGCAGCGCGGCCGGCGGCTCGACGCTGCGGCTGAGATAGCTCTGGCGCAGGGGCAGGAGATCGAGGAGCAGCTCCATGGCGAAGCGCGGGTCGCGGGAGCGATGGCCGCCGTCGGTCAGGATCTGCCGGTCGAGTTCCCGCGACAGGATGCGGGTCGCCCGCCGCAGGATCGGCTGGATGCCGTCGCAGCACAGGCCGGCGTAGCAGAGCGCCACGGCGGCGCTCAGGCGCCATTGCGGCGGCACGCCCCGCCGCAGGTCGCGCTCGAGCTGCTGGGCGTTGCGGGCGATGGCCTTGAGGAAGTTCTGGTAGAACGTGTGGTCGGCGCCCTCGAGCACGAGGGGCGACTGGCACAGGAACGAGATCAGCCGCCGCGCCGCCACCGGGGTGTGGCGGGCCAAAGCCGCATCGCCCCGGCCGGCGATGAAATCGGCCACGAAGGCGCGGGCATTGGCCCGGGCGAGCGCGGTGTCGGCCGCCCGGAGGTGGCGCAGCCAGCCGAAGCCGTAGAGCTCATCGGCCCATTCCGGCGAGGGCGCCGCGTAGTCGAACGGCGATCCGCCGCTCGCCGCCAGCGAGCGGCCGGCGAAGACGAACAGGCCGGAATAGATGTCGTCCGCGAAGGTCGCGTCGGAGGTGCGCAGGTCCTGCGGGGCGATCACCAGCCCGGTCACGCGCATCCGCGTCAGGATGTCGGGCGAAGCGGTGAGGCTGGCGCCGACGGCACGGAGGGTCCGCGCGGCTTCGCGCCCCACGAGCCGATAAAAGCGCCAGCGGTCAGGCCCCCAAGCCACGCAATATCCCAGCCACGCGATCTCCGAGCCACGCGATCTCGCCAGGCCCCAAGGGCCCGAGCCCCCGGGTACGAGGATCGGCTGGCACCCGTTTCGTTTCAGGGTAGAGGCGGCCTCTTAACCGGCGGTTTACGCTATGTCATTCCCGGAGCGGGAAAGAATGCGGGTTGGCGCACGCCCCGGTTGAAGCACCGGGGCGGATCGGGGTGCGCCAGCCACGGCTCGGGCGGCTCAGCCCGGGGCCAGAGCCGCGTCGAACGCCCGCAGGTTCGAGCGCATCATGTCCAGGTAGGTCGCCGCCGGCCCGTCCGAGCCCGACAGGGCGTCCGAATAGACCTTGCCGCCGATCCGGGCGCCGCCCTCCCGCGCGATCAGCTCCATCTGGCGCGGATCGCTGATGTTCTCGAGGAACACCGCCGGCACCTTCTCCTGGCGGATCTGCCGGATGATCGCCGCGACGTCCCGGGGGCTCGCCTCGCTGTCGGTGGACACGCCCTGGGGCGCGATGAAGCGCAGCCCGTAGGCGTCGGCGAAGTAGCCGAACGCGTCGTGGGTGGTGATGATCCGGCGGTTCGCCGGGGGGATCTTCTCGACCGCCGCGCGCACCGCCGTGTCGAGACGATCGAGCTGCGCCGTGTAGGCCTCGGCGGCCGCCCGGTAGGCGTCGGCATGGGCCGGATCGACCTTCGCCAGGCCGTCGCGGATGTTGGCGACGTAGATCCGCACGTTGGCGACGCTCTGCCAGGCATGCGGATCGACCGCGTGGGCGCCGTGGTCGTGCCCGTCCTCCGCATGCGCGTGATCGTTGACGGCCGCGATGGTCTTCACCCCCGCGGAGACGACGACGACCGGGGCGCGGGTGCCCGAGGCCCGGATCAGCCGATCGAGCCAGCCCTCCAGCCCGAGGCCGTTGACGAACACGATGTCGGCGCCGGCGAGCTTCTTGGCGTCGGCCGGGGACGGGCTGAAGCCGTGCGCGTCGGAATCCGGGCCGACCAGGGTGGTCACCGCCACGTAGGGTCCGCCGACCGCGCGCACGAGGTCGCCCAGGATCGAGAAGCTCGCCACCGCGCGGACCTTCTCGCCGTCCGGGGCCGCCCGGGCCGGGAGAGAGATGCCGAGCCACAGGGCGAGGCCCGCGAGCCACGCCAACCGAACCGTCCCGCGCACCTGTCGTCCTCCCGATCCACCGGGGCCAGAGACCAACCGGAGCCAGGCAGCCTGTAGTGTAACAATGTTACATACACAAGCGGGATACACGAAGGTCGCCTGATGCGGGTCGTGGGCCGCCGCCGGGTCATCGCCGCGGCAGCCGAGCGTAAGATGGAGCATGCCATGACTGGACGTTTGAGTGCCGCCCTCCTCGTCACCGGTGTTCTCGGCCTGGGCCTCGTCGGCGCCGCCGCAGCGCATGACCGCAGTGCCGACGGCGCGCGGGGCCACGGGCGTTGGAGCGCCCTGACCCCGGAGGATCGGGCCGCCTTCGCGGATGCCCGGATCGCCGGCCTGCATGCCGGGCTGAAGCTCAATGCCGACCAGGAGAAGCTGTGGCCGCCGGTGGAGGCCGCCCTGCGCGACATGGTCAAGCTGCGCCAGCAGCGGCGCGCGGCGATGCGCGATCGTCCGAAGATCGCCGACGACGCGCCGGCCGCCCTGCGGGCGATGGCAGATGCCACGACCGCCCGGGGCGAGGCCCTGCGCAAGCTCGCCGACGCCTCGCAGCCGCTCTACGCGAGCCTCGACGAGGGCCAGAAGCGGCGCGCGATGATCCTCGCCCGCCCGATGGGCGGCCATCGCCACGGCGGCTGGCATCACCACCGCGACGGCGAGCGCGGCCCTGGCGGCGACGACCGCTGACGGCACGGCGCCCGATCAAAAACCTAAAAATCTAAAAATCCAGAATAACCAAAAAACTTGATCCGCGGCGGCAGCGGCTGCAAACCGCTGCCGCCGCGGGTCTTGCCAAAGGAGCCCGGTGAAAGGCCCGAACCGGTAAGCTCCATGGCGCGCCTGCCCGGCGACACCGTCCCCCTCCTCGCCCGGCTGTGGCGCACGTGGCTCTATCCCCACCGCGGGACGCTGGCCGTCGTGCTGGTGCTGATCGCGCTGGTGGGCGGCTCGACCGGGCTGTACCCGGCGCTGATCAAGGCCGCCTTCGACGCCTTCGACCGCAAGGACGCGGCCGCGATCGCCTACGGGCCGCTCGTCGTGATCGTGGTCACGGCCCTGCGCGGCTTCTCGCTGTTCGGCCAGACGGTGCTGACCAACCGGGTCGTCACCCGGGTCGAGGCCGACATGCAGGCGGCGCTCTACGGCCACCTGATCGAATCCGACCTGGCCCAGCTCGGCCGCGAGAGCCCGGCGGCGCTGACCCAGCGCTTCACCACAGATTTCGCCTTCATCAAGGAGGCGCTGACCCGCATCTCCACGGTGCTGCTGCGCGACATCGCGATGCTGATCGGCCTCGTGGCGGCTTTGGTCTGGATGGACCCGGTGCTGACGCTCGTCGCCGGCCTCACGGTGCCGTTCGTGGCGGGCCCGATCGGGCGGATCGGCAAGAAGCTGCGCCGGGTCTCGACCACCACCCAGGAGCAGATGGGCGCCACCGCCAGCCTGATCTCCGAGAGCCTGCAGGGCGCCCGGGTCGCCAAGACCTACGCCATGGAGGGCTACCTCAAGGGCCGGGCCGCGCAGGCGCTGGACGAGGTGCGCCGGCTCAAGATGAAGGCCGCCAACGCCCGCGGGCGCCTCGACCCGCTGCTGGAGGTGGGCGGCGGCATCGCGGTGGCCGGCGTGCTGGTGCTGGTCGGGCAGCGGGTGCTGGCCGGCGAGCGGACGGTCGGCGATTTCACCGGCTACGTGGCCGCGCTGCTGCTCGCCGCGCAGCCGGCCCGGGCTTTGGGCAACCTCAACGCCATCCTGCAGGAGGCGGCGGCGGCTCTGCGCCGCTACTTCGACGTGATGGACGAGGCGCCCCAGATCCGCGAGGCGCCGGATGCGGCGCCGCTCGTCGTCACCGCAGGGGAGATCCGGTTCGAGGGCGTGCAGTTCCGCTACCGCCCGGACGCCCCGGCCCTGGAGGGGATCGACCTCACGGTCCCGGCCGGCGCCGCCACCGCGCTGGTCGGGCGCTCGGGATCGGGCAAGTCCTCGCTGCTCAACCTCGTGCCGCGGCTCTACGACGTCACCGCCGGCCGGGTGACCATCGACGGGCAGGACGTGCGCGCCGTGACGCTCGCTTCCCTGCGGGCCGCCGTGGCGGTGGTCTCGCAGGAGGTCGTGCTGTTCGACGACACGATCGCGGCCAACATCGGCTTCGGCCGCCCCGGGGCGAACCGGGCCGAGATCGAGGCGGCCGCCCGCGCCGCGGCCGCCCACGACTTCGTGACCGCCCTGCCGGAGGGCTACGATTTCCGGGTCGGGCCGGCCGGCAACCGCCTCTCCGGCGGCGAGCGGCAGCGAATCGCCCTGGCCCGGGCCTTCCTGAAGGATGCGCCGATCCTGCTCCTCGACGAGGCGACGTCGGCGCTCGATTCGGAATCGGAGCGCCTGGTCCAGGCGGCGCTGACCCGCCTGATGCGCGGCCGCACCACGCTGGTCATCGCCCACCGCCTCTCGACGGTGCGGGAGGCCGACCGGATCGCCGTGATGGAGGCCGGCCGGGTGATCGAGACCGGGCGGCACGACGATCTGATCGCGGCCGGCGGCGCCTACGCCCGCCTGCACCGGATGCAGCTGTCGGATCCGACGCCGACCATGCAACCGGACTCTTTCAGTGCCGGTCGCGGCACGGGTCCCCTCTCCCGTGCGGGAGAGGGACAGGGTGAGGGGTGCGACCTCTCCGGACAGACCTGATCCCTCACCCCAACCCTCTCCCGCACGGGAGAGGGGGCGCGTCGCGGACGTCACAGGTCGACGCGTGAACCCCGTTGCCAGTCAGCGTCGGGCGACCGCCACGCAAGCCGCCGGCAAGGCATGAGCGACACCATAGGCATGCACGCGCTCCGTAGATTCGTCCGCGGGAGCGCGGCATAAGGGCGTGTACCTTTGAGGACCCTACCGTGAGCGACCTGACGTTCGAGACCCAAGCCCATCCCGCCCGCCGGACCGACGCCGAGCGGGCCGCGCTGATGACGAATCCGGGCTTCGGCAAGGTGTTCACCGACCACATGGTGGTGGCCCGGTACGCGGCCGGCCGCGGCTGGTACGACGCGCGGATCCAGGCGCGCGAGGCGATCCCGCTCGATCCCGCCGCCGCGGTGCTGCACTACGCGCAGGAGATCTTCGAGGGGCTCAAGGCCTACCGCACCGCCGACGGCGGCGCCGCCCTGTTCCGCCCCGACGCCAACGCCCGCCGCTTCCGGCTCTCGGCCGAGCGCATGGCCATGGCCCCCTTCCCCGAGGAGGCGTTCGTCGACGCCATGCGCAAGCTGGTCGAGATCGACCGGAGCTGGATCCCCGACACGCCCGACGGCAGCCTCTATCTGCGGCCGTTCATGATCGCCAGCGAGGCGTTCCTGGGGGTCAAGCCGGCCTCGGAATACCTGTTCGTCACCATCGCCTCGGCGGTGGGCTCGTACTTCAAGGATCCGAACGGCACGGTCACGGTGTGGGTCTCCGAGCACTTCACGCGCGCTGCGCCGGGCGGCACCGGGGCGGCCAAGTGCGGGGGCAACTACGCCGCCAGCCTCGCCGCGCAGGCGGAGGCCACGAGCCAGGGCTGCGAGCAGGTGGTGTTCCTCGACGCGGCCGAGCGCCGCTACATCGAGGAGCTCGGCGGCATGAACGTGTTCTTCGTGTTCGCGGACGGCACGCTGCAGACCCCGCCGCTCTCCGACAGCATCCTGCCCGGCATCACCCGCGATTCGGTGATCACCCTGGCCCGGGAAGCCGGCCTCACCGTCAAGGAAGAGCCCTACACGATCGACGCCTGGCGCGCCGACGTCCGCGCCGGCCGGCTGACCGAGGCCTTCGCCTGCGGCACCGCCGCGGTGATCACCCCGATCGGCACCGTGAAGGGCCGCGAGGACAACTTCACCATCGGCGACGCCGTGGCGGGCCCGGTGGCGCGCCGGCTGCGCGGCATGCTGGTGGATATCCAGCGGGGCACGACCCAGGACTCGCACGGCTGGTTCCAGAAGGTCTTTTAGGGTTTTTCCCGCCGCGGGAGCGGGGTCGGTTTGCCTGGTTCGCATTCAGGACTTGCGGCGCGTCCTCCCTCCCCGCTCTGTGGGCTTCGAGCGACATAGATTTGGGGCGCGATCGTCCTTGCAGGCCGCGACGCGCCCCCCTCTCCCGTGCGGGAGAGGGCTGGGGTGAGGGACCCGGTCTGTCCGGAGAGGTCGCATCCCTCACCCTGTCCCTCTCCCACACGGGAGAGGGAACCCGCGCCTCCCACGGGCAAGGTGGTGGCCCACGGAGGCGAAGGGCTACGCGCGGATGACGGAAGCGGCAGCCAGCACCCCGGAAACAGCCGCCGGCCCGTGGAATCCCGGCGTCCAGTCCGACCTGCCGGCCGCCTTCACGCCGCTGATCACCGTCTACCGCCCCGAGCACGTCGAGACGCCCCTGCGCGACGCGCTGGGGATGAGCGACCTGTGCGGGCTGCCGGCCCGCCAGCTCACCCGGATCAGGCCGTGGCGCCTGGTCGTCCACGAGGTGCTGATCCGGGTCATGTCCGACCTCTCGGTGCCGGTGGGCGAGGTCTACGCCGATCTGGGCGTCAATTTCCGCTCGATCGTGTCGGCCATCCTGCGCGAAGGCGTCGAGCCCCGGCTCGGCGAGGTCGAGGCGGCCCTGGCGGCGCTCCGTGCCGAGGCCGACGCGGTGCTCCGGCGCGAGATCGCCGCGATCCTCGACGACCCGCCCTCCCCGGCCGCGCCGGAGCCCGGCTGGCTCGACCGGCTGCTCGGGCGCCGCCCGCCGCAGCCGAGGACACCGCCCCGGCAGGATCCGGCCACCCGGGCGCTCGACCATCTCGAGGCCTGGCACAGCCGGGCGCTGCTGGCCGGGGACGGACTGGAAATCGCGGCCTGCGAGGCCCTGCGCAGCGTCGTCTCCGGCATCCTGGCCCGGCAGAACACGCTGATCCGCGATGCCGCCCTGCTGCGCGGCATCGCCGGGACCCTGGTCTCGAACGGCTACGGCAGCCGCCGCATCGGCGAGCTGATCGAGCCTTGGATCGCCGCCGTCGTCGAGGCCCGCGGCTACCGGCGGCTCGCCCCGCAGGCCCATCCGGTGGTGATGAACGTCAAGGGCGCCTCGGCTTCGGGCAAGAGCACGATCCGGCCCTACCAGCTCGGGCTGGCGCGCCGCCTCGGGATGGCCTGGTCCGACTTCGCGGTGATCACGCCGGACGTCTGGCGCAAGTTCCTGCTCGACTACGACAGCCTGGGCCCGGCGACCCGGTATGCCGGCACGCTCACCGGCTACGAGGTCGAGATGATCGACATGAAGCTCGACCGCTACGTCACCCGCAAGGCGGCCGAGCGGCGGATCTCGAACCTGCTGATCGACCGCTTCCGGTTCGACAGCTTCCAGGCCGAGGCCGGCTCGGATGGCGGCGGCCAGCTGCTCACCCGGTTCGGCGAGCGGGTCTACATGCAGTTCATGGTGACGCCGCCGGCCGACACGGTGGAGCGCGCCTACAAGCGCGGCGAGCAGTTCGGCCGGTTCAAGGCGGTTGAGGACCTGCTGGCCCACAACGTCGAGGCCTATACCGGCATGCCGCGCCTGTTCTTCAACTGGGCGCTCGCCCGGGACAAGCAGGTGGTCTGCGAGTTCTTGGACAACAGCGTGCCGCAGGGCGAGCGCCCCCGCACCATCGCGTTCGGGGCCGGCGGCGTTCTCAACATCCTCGACGTGAAGGGGCTGATCGACATCGAGCGCTTCCGCAAGGTCGACATCTTCGCGCGCGCCCCGGACGCGGTGTTTCGCGGGGTGGATCTGGCGGCCGGCGCCAACATGCGCTTCCTGCACGACTGCCTGCGCAGGATGGACGCGGTCCGGTTCGCCCGCGCCGAGACCGGGCGCGTGTTCCTGCGCCTCGATCGCGGGCGGGTCACCGGCCTGGACCGCCGGGCCCTTCCGGACGCCGACGGCGATCCCGATTGGGCTGCAGCCCGGACGGTGATCGGCATCCCCGAGGATGCCGCCGGGATCGCGGAACTGGACGAGACGCTGGTCCCGGCCGACGAGCCGACGCTCGGCACTTGGGGACCCACGCGGGCCTGATCACCCGATGGAACAATATTTCCGAGACTGACAGCGAGGCGCCGCCTTCACGGTCTGGTATATTGCATGCCTGAGCCGAATATGCATGATTGAGCCGGCACGAGACAGACGCGCCGGCTCAAGGACGCGCCGCCCACCAGAGAGGCTCAGGGATGGAACGCCAGGATTCGCCGTCGGCGAAATGGTGGCAGCTCGCCTTCGGCGTGATCTGCATGGCCATGATCGCCAACCTGCAATACGGCTGGACGCTGTTCGTCGATCCCATCGACCAACGCTACCACTGGGGGCGGGCCGCGATCCAGCTCGCCTTCACGTTGTTCGTCGCCACCGAGACCTGGCTGGTGCCCGTGGAGGCCTGGTTCGTGGACCGCTACGGTCCGAGCCTCGTGGTCGCCTTCGGGGGCGTCATGATCGCCCTGGCCTGGACCATCGACGCCTACGCCGACAGCCTCGCGCTGCTCTATCTCGGCGCGGTGGTCGGCGGCATCGGCGCCGGCTCGGTCTACGGCACCTGTGTGGGCAACGCGCTGAAGTGGTTCCCGCATCGCCGCGGCCTGGCCGCCGGCGCCACCGCCGCCGGGTTCGGCGCGGGCGCGGCGATCACGGTCGTGCCGATCGCCCGGATGATCGCCACCAGCGGCTACCAGGACGCGTTCCTGTATTTCGGGATCGGCCAGGGCGCGATCGTCCTCGCCCTCGCCTTCCTGCTGCGCAAGCCCGTCTCCGCCGCGCCGATCCAGCGCAAGAGCCTGCGCCTGCCCCAGACGAAGGTCGACCGCAGCCCCCGCGAGGCGATTCGCACGCCGGTCTTCTGGGTGATGTACGCGATGTTCGTCATGGTCGCCTCGGGCGGCCTGATGGCTGCGGCGCAAATCGCCCCGATCGCCCAGGACTTCCACGTGGCCGGCGTCCCGGTCAGCCTGTTCGGCCTGCAGATGGCGGCGCTGACCCTGGCGATCTCCCTCGACCGGATCTTCGACGGCTTTGGCCGGCCGTTCTTCGGCTACGTCTCCGACCATATCGGCCGCGAGAACACGATGTTCATCGCCTTCTCGACGGCGGCGCTCGCGGTGATCGTGCTGCTCACCTACGGCCACCACCCGATGGTGTTCGTGTTCGCCACCGCGGTCTATTTTGGGGTGTTCGGCGAGATCTACTCGCTGTTCCCGGCCACCTGCGGGGACACGTTCGGATCGAAGTATGCCGCCAGCAATGCCGGCCTGCTCTACACCGCCAAGGGCACCGCGGCGTTCCTGGTGCCGTTCGCCAGCCTGCTTTCGGCGGCCTATGGCTGGTCGGCGGTCTTCTCGCTGATCATCGGTCTCAACGTCGCCGCCGCCGCGCTCGCGATCTTCCTGCTGCGGCCGCTGCGCGCCCGCTACCTCGCCGAGGGCGAGCGTCCCGCGGCGCTCGCCGCCCAGCCGATCCGGGTGGTCTGAATGCGCCCGATGTCACGACAAGCATCGAGCGCCGCTTGAAATCCACAGATCTCCTATCCTCCTCCTCCTCATGAGGTGACGAAGCGAAGCGGAGCCCTCGAAGGAGGGCTCCAGGGATCGCAGAGACTTCTGGAGGGCTCCTTCGAGGCCCGCTGGCGCGGGCACCTCAGGATGAGGGAAGCGGATAGGAGATCCCACAAACACAACCCCTGAGAGCCGCCCCTACCGCCACTGAATTTCCGGGAGAGACAGCGATGACCGCACTGGCAAAGATCGTCCACACCGCCCCCGAGATCGACGCCGAGCCGGATCTCACCGACGGCTTCCACCTCGTCATCGACGCGCTCAAGCTCAACGGCATCGAGACGATCTACGGCGTCCCGGGCATCCCGATCACCGATCTCGGCCGCATGGCCCAGGCCGCGGGGATGCGGGTCGTGTCGTTCCGGCACGAGCAGCACGCGGGCAACGCCGCCGCGATCGCCGGCTTCCTTACGCAGAAGCCCGGCATCTGCCTCACGGTCTCGGCGCCGGGCTTCCTGAACGGCCTCACGGCGCTGGCCAACGCCACGACCAACTGCTTCCCGATGATCCTGATCTCGGGCTCCTCCGAGCGCGAGATCGTCGATCTCCAGCAGGGCGACTACGAGGAGATGGACCAGCTCGCCATCGCCAAGCCCCTGTGCAAGGCGGCCTTCCGGGTGCTGCACGCCGCCGACATCGGCATCGGCGTCGCCCGGGCGATCCGCGCGGCCTGTTCCGGGAGGCCCGGCGGGGTCTATCTCGACCTGCCGGCCAAGCTGTTCTCGCAGGTGATGGAGGCCGAGGCCGGCCGGACGTCGCTGGTGAAGGTGATCGATCCGGCTCCGGCCCAGCGCCCCGCCCCCGACGCCATCGCCCGGGCGCTCGACGTGCTGAAATCCGCCCGCCGCCCGCTGATCGTGCTCGGCAAGGGCGCGGCCTACGCCCAGGCCGACGACGCGATCCGGGCCCTCGTGGAGACCAGCGGCATCCCGTACGTGCCGATGAGCATGGCCAAGGGCCTGCTGCCCGACACGCACCCGCTCTCGGCCGGGGCCGCGCGCTCGACGGCGCTCAAGGATTCCGACGTGGTGCTGCTGGTCGGCGCCCGGCTGAACTGGCTGCTGTCGCACGGCAAGGGCAAGAGCTGGGGCGAGCCGGGCTCGACCAAGTTCATCCAGATCGACATCGAGCCCCGCGAGATGGATTCGAACGTCGAGATCGTCGCCCCCGTGGTCGGCGACATCGCCTCCTGCGTGCAGGCGCTGCTCGACGGCATGGGCCAGGGCTGGCAGCAGCCCCCCGCCGACTGGATCGACACGCTGAAGACGAAGCGCGAGGCGAACATCGCCAAGATGGCGCCCAAGCTCATGAGCAACGCCTCGCCCATGACCTTCCACGCCGCGCTCGGCGCCCTGCGGACGATCGTGAAGGAGCGGCCCGACGCGATCCTGGTCAACGAGGGCGCCAACACCCTCGACCTCGCCCGGGGCATCATCGACATGTACCAGCCGCGCAAGCGCCTGGATGTCGGCACCTGGGGCATCATGGGCATCGGCATGGGCTTCGCGGTCGCCGCCGCGATCGAGACCGGCAAGCCGGTCCTGTGCGTGGAGGGCGACAGCGCCTTCGGCTTCTCCGGCATGGAGGTCGAGACGATCTGCCGGTACGGGCTGCCGGTCTGCATCGTCGTGTTCAACAACAACGGCATCTACCGCGGCACCGATTCCGACCCGACCGGACGCGACCCGGGCACCACGGTGTTCGTGAAGGATTCCCGCTACGACAAGATGATGGAGGCGTTCGGCGGCGACGGCTACCACGTCACCTCGCCGGACGAGCTGACCCGGGCGGTCAACGCCGCGATGGATTCCGGCCGGCCGTCACTGGTCAACGCCGTGATCGACCCGGCCGCCGGCAGCGAGAGCGGCAATATCGGCAGCCTCAACCCGCAGAGCGGGATCAAGAAGAAAGTTTGAGGTGGGCGGGACACGGCCCCTCTCAAGGACACGGGCGTCTCCCTCCCCCCTCTGCGGGGGAGGGT
>NZ_VRVG01000086.1:0-23895 GCF_008040085.1 Methylobacterium sp. WL7
GGGCTGGGCAAGGGGCTGGGCCGCCCGCGGCGGGCGCGTGGGAATTGCGGCCTCAGGCTCGGCCTCGGGGGGCGCCGGGATGCGCTCCGGCTCGGCCGGCGGCAGCGCGGCTGGCGGTGGCTCCAGGCGCGGCTCGGGCCGGGCCTTGAGGCCGGCGATCTCGGCATCCTGTGTGCCGACCACGGTGGTCAGGTCGCGGACGATGCCGCTGAGGAGCCCGAGTTCCACGGTCAACTCCTCGACCTCGGCCCGCAGCGCGGCGTCGCCCGGCCGCGGCGGCACGACGGCGGTCTCGGCCTTCAGCAGCCGCCGGGACAGCAGATCGACTTCGCCGGACAGCTTCTCGCAGCGCGCCTTCAGGGCGGCGGTACGCGCCTGGGCGAGGCCGGCCGCCACGGCGGCGAGCGCACCGAGCGCCAGGGCGCTCATGAGCGGCGCGAACACCGCCAGCGGCCCGAGCACGACGAGCGCCAGGAGCCCGGCCGCCAACAGCCCCGCGTACCGGCCGAGGACCGGGACCATCTTCAAAAACACCTACCCGGGTCACGCACCGGCCGCCGGGGGAAGTCCCGGGATGATTCGGCGGGCGAAGACCGATTCGATGATCTTTGTCGCCGTGCGGCCGCGGCGGCAAGGCGAGCGGACGCGAATTCCGCCCGGTGTGGTGCCGGAGCCAGCCGGAACGTTGCGGAATCGTCACGGCCGGGCGGTTTGCGAGTGATCGGAAGACGATTGCGCGGGGCGCTCATGTGGATGGAAAGAAAAGGCGCCATAAAGCGCGGCTATGGCCACAGTGTCTTCAAGCGTTCCGAAGTGCGTTCCGATGCCCCGTTCTCTCCGCCGTGTCGGCTCGTCCGTCGGCGCCCTCGTTCTGGTCCTCGCCGCCGCCCCGACCCGCGCGGCAGATCTTGAGGCGGCGCCCGCGCGCCGCGGGCCGGTCTTCACGCAGCTCGACCCGGGCGCCGTCGATCCGAGCACCTGGATCGTCACGATCAGCGCCTCGCTCCAGGCGATCCCGCGCTATCCCGGCGCCTCGGACTACACCGCGGTCGGCTATCCCTCGATCGACATCCGCAAGGCCGGCGAGCCGCGCCGCTTCTCGACCCCGGATGACGGCTTCAGCGTCTCGTTCTACGACGATCCGGTGTTCCGGATCGGCCCGACCGCCCGGATCGTGCCCGGCCGCTATTACGGCGACGACCGGCGCCACCTGTTCGGATTCCGGGATGCGCGGATCGCCCTGGAGCCCGGCGTGTTCGCCGAGTTCTACCCCTCTCCGTCCATCCGCACCCGCGTGGAAATCCGCCAGGGCGTGTACGGGCATCACGGCACGGTCGGCTCGTTGGCCGCCGACTACCTGATGCCCAAGGGTGCGTTCCTGTTCTCGATCGGCCCGCGCCTCAACGTCGGCGATGCCAGCTACGCCCGGAAGTATTTCGGCGTGTCGCCGGCCGAGGCCGCGCTCAACGGCCGCGTGACCCCGTACAATCCCGGCGGCTTCTACTCGGCCGGCGTGCTCGGCGCCGTGACCTACACCCAGAGCGAGACTTGGGCCTACACGGCCTATGCCGGCTACGCCCGGATCCTGGGCGCGTCCGGCGACAGCCCGCTGGTGCGCCGGCCGTTCGGCAACCCCGACCAGTTCCAGTTCGGCCTGAAGGTCGACTACGCGTTCCGCATGCCCGCTCAATTCTGAGGCGTCTTGCGCCGGCTGCGCCGCGCTCCGACATGGCCCGTCACAGGGATGCCGGTGACACGGTTGATGGAGGCCCGGATGGACGAGACACGCGCCGACCTGCTGATGCAGGTGGAGGGCATGACCTGCGACGGCTGCGCCGCCGCGGTGACCCGCACGGTCAACCGGATCGACCCGGGAGCCGAGGTCGAGGTGGACCGGGAATCCGGGCGTGTCGCGATCCGCACCGACGCCCAGGCCCTGGTGATCGCCGACGCCCTCACCAAGGCCGGCTACACCGCCGCGGCCATGACCGGGTGAGCGGAGGCCCGGTCGGCATCTCCCGTCCTCGCTCTCATCCAGGGAGGGGATGAGGCGTCCGGGCCCGGCTCGCGTTGGATGAGGTCGCGCCTCGGGATGCGGGCAGGGAACAGGTGACCCCCGATTTCGACCGCCACGCCCGCCTATGACCGGCTGAGGAACATCCCAGTCAGCAGCAGCCCGAAGGCCGCCAGGCCGAACAGGCCTTCCTTGCGGTGGGTGTGATCGAGGAAGTGGGCGGCGGCGCCGGCCGCGCAGCAGGCGGCACCCAGGCCGATGGTCAGCGACGACATCGCAATCCCTCCTCATCGCGCGCCGCCCGCCGACGCTGCGAAACAGTCCCGGTCCCGGGGCCTGTCGGACGTCGTTGTCCGTTCAGGATTTCATCTCGTTGGCAGGCTGACACGACGCGAAAGCACTGGCAAGCGTGCGCGAGAGCTTGTCTGTCTGCGCGCCGTCTAGAATTTCCGAAGCTCCGGCGGCAAGAAATCGTACTGCGCTCATCGGGACTGCATCGAATACTGCGCCCTGTTCATGGCCCCCTGCCCCGCCATGCGTGGGACACAGCCGTCGAGCGCGTCGATTCCCTGGTTCGATCCAAGGGTCCCGCGGCCGGATGCGTTGACCGTTCCGGCCGCGCCCGCGTAATCACCCGCATGCTCACCACATCATCCGACCGGTTCGACGTCGTGGTCGTCGGCGGCGGCCATGCCGGCGTCGAGGCGGCCGCCGCCTCCGCGCGCTGCGGCGCCCGCACCGCCCTGGTCACCCACGACCCCGCCACGATCGGGGCCATGTCGTGCAATCCCGCCATCGGAGGGCTCGGCAAGGGTCATCTCGTCCGCGAGGTCGATGCCCTCGACGGCCTGATGGGCCGGGTCGCGGATGCGGCCGGCATCCAGTTCCGCCTGCTCAACCGCCGCAAGGGCCCGGCCGTGCGCGGGCCCCGCACCCAGGCCGACCGCAAGCTCTACGCCGCCGCCATGCAGGCGGCCGTCGCCGAAACCGACGGCCTCACCGTGGTGGCGGGCGCCTGCGAGGATCTCGTCCTCGATCCGGAGGGCCGGCTCTCCGGCCTCGTGCTGGCCGACGGCCGGACGATCGCCTGCGCCGCCGTGGTGCTCACCACCGGCACGTTCCTGCGCGGGTTGATCCATATCGGCGAGCGCCAGATCCCGGCCGGCCGGGCCGGCGAGGCGCCGGCGATCGGGCTGGCCCAGACCCTCGACCGGCTCGGCCTGCGTCTCGGGCGGCTCAAGACCGGCACCCCGCCCCGCCTCGACGGACGCACCATCGACTGGTCCGGTCTGGAGATGCAGGACGCGGATGCCGACCCGGTGCCGTTCTCGACGCTCACGGAAAAGATCACCACGCCGCAGATCCGCTGCGGCATCACCCGGACCACCCAGGCAGTCCACGACCTGATCCGGGCCAACCTGCACCGCTCGCCGATGTATTCCGGCGGCATCGCCAGCCGCGGCCCGCGCTACTGCCCGTCGATCGAGGACAAGGTCGTGCGCTTCGGCGACCGGGAGGGGCACCAGATTTTTCTGGAGCCTGAGGGGCTGGACGACCCGACCATTTATCCCAACGGCATCTCCACGGCCCTGCCCGAGGCGGTGCAGCATGACCTCATCCGGCTGATCCCGGGGCTGGAGCGCGCCACGATCCTGCGGCCGGGCTACGCCATCGAGTACGATTACGTCGATCCGCGCGAGCTCGACGCCGGGTTGCAGGTCAAGCGCCTGCCCGGCCTGTTCCTGGCCGGCCAGATCAACGGCACCACCGGTTACGAGGAGGCGGCCGGCCAGGGGCTGGTCGCCGGGCTCAACGCCGCCCGGTTCGCCGGCGGCCTCGACCCCGCGACCTTCGACCGGGCCGAATCCTATCTCGGGGTGATGATCGACGACCTCGTCACCCATGGGGTCAGCGAGCCGTACCGAATGTTCACCTCGCGCTCGGAATACCGGCTCTCCCTGCGGGTCGACAATGCCGACGAGCGCCTGACGCCGCGCGGCCTCGCGCTGGGCTGCGTCGGCCGGCACCGGGCCGATCATTTCTCGGCTTCTCGGACAGAGCTTCAAGAGGCGCGCGGCCGGCTCGATGCCGTCAGCCTCACCCCAAGCCAGGCGGCGACCCACGGGATCGTGCTGAACCGCGACGGCATCCGCCGGAGCGCATTCCAGCTGTTGGCTTATCCCGAGATCGCCTGGGGGCAGGTTGCCGCGATCTGGCCGGAACTGGCCGAGACGTCCCCGCGGGTGGCCGACCGGCTCAAGACCGACGCCACCTACGCGGTCTATCTCGACCGGCAGAACGCCGACATCGCAGCCTTCCGGCGCGACGAGGCCGTGCGTCTGCCGGCCTCCCTCGACTATGCCGGGATCAGCGGCCTCTCGAACGAGATGCGGGTCAAGCTCGAAACCGTCCGGCCGGGCACCCTCGGCCAGGCGGCGCGGATCGAGGGCGTGACGCCGGCCGCCCTCACCCTCCTGGCGGCCCATGCCAGGCGGGCCGCCCCGGATGCTGGCCGGCGCGCGTCATGAGCGATCCGGACCGTGCCCGAATCCTGGCGGCCTCCGGTGTTTCACGTGAAACAGCCGCGCTGCTGGACCTTTACGTCACCCAGCTCCGGCGCTGGCAGCCGATCAAGAACCTCGTCGGCCCGGCCACCCTGGCGGAGGTCTGGAGCCGCCATATCGACGACGCGCTGCAACTCCTCGACCTCGCCCCCGAGGCCCGGACCTGGCTCGATCTCGGTTCCGGCGCCGGCATCCCGGGCCTGATCCTCGCCATCGCCGGCCGCGAGCGCGGCATCCAGGTCGATCTGGTCGAGAGCAACGCGCGCAAATGCGCCTTCCTCACCGAGACCGCCCGCCTCACCGGGGCGCCGGCCCGAGTCCGCAACGCCCGGATCGAGGCGGTGATCGGCGACTACCAGGGCGTCGACATCGTCTGCGCCCGCGCGCTCGCACCGATGACGCAGCTCCTCGCCTGGACCGAGCCGCTGTTGAAAACGGGCACCACCGGCCTGTTTCCGAAAGGGCGCGACGTGCAAGCTGAATTGACCCAGGCCGCCGCGCAGTGGAGAGTCGTTAACGACCTCGTGCCGAGCCGGACTGATTCCGAAGCCCGGATCGTGCGCGTCACTGCCCTCGCCGCCCCGAGCCATCGATGACCGAAGCGATCCTCGGCGACTCCGCCGACCGGTCCATGGATCCTTCCCGCGATCCCGTCTTGACCCCTGCCGAAAGACCGTCCGTGAGACATCCCCTGCGGATCCTGGCGCTGGCCAACCAGAAGGGCGGCGTCGGCAAGACCACGACGGCGATCAACCTCGGCACGGCCCTGGCGGCGATCGGCGAGGACGTGCTGGTGCTCGACCTCGATCCGCAGGGCAACGCCTCCACGGGGCTGGGCATCGACCGGGCGCGCCGTCACGTCTCGACCTATGACGTCATGATCGGCGAGGCGACGCTGGCCGAGGCGGTGATCCCCACGGCGGTGCCGCGGCTGTCGATCGCGCCCTCCACCATGGATCTGCTCGGCCTGGAGATGGAGCTGGCGACCCTGCCCGACCGGGCGCACCGGCTGCGCGGCGTGCTCAAGGACATCGCCCACGCCAAGGGTCTGGAGCGGATCAGCTACGTGCTGATCGATTGCCCGCCCTCGCTCAACCTGCTGACCATCAACGCGCTGGCTGCCGCCGACGCGGTGCTGGTGCCGCTGCAATGCGAGTTCTTCGCCCTGGAGGGCCTGAGCCAGCTGCTGCGCACGGTCGAGCAGGTCCGGGGCGCCCTGAACCCGAAGCTGACCATCCAGGGCATCGTGCTGACGATGTTCGACCCGCGCAACAACCTCTCCGCCCAGGTGGTGGCGGATGTGCGCGGCTTCATGGGCGACAAGGTCTACGAGACCGTGATCCCCCGGAACGTCCGCATCTCCGAGGCGCCGTCCCACGGCAAGCCGGCTTTGCTCTACGATTTGAAATGTGCCGGCAGCCAAGCGTATCTGCGCCTCGCCTCCGAGGTGATCCAGCGTGAAGGCCGGGTGCCGGCGGCGGCCTGATTGTGTGATCCCCAGAAGCCGGGGGTCGAGTGCGGAGCGTGACACGGGTGACAAGGATGGCGGAGGAGGGGGCACGACCCCGTCTCGGGCGCGGGCTCGCGGCGCTGATCGGCGATTTCGGCGACGCCGGACAGACGGCCAAGCTCGACGGAAAGATCGAGCCGCAGCGCAAGGTTCCGGTGGAATTCCTGCGCCCGAACCCGCGCAACCCCCGCCGCAGCTTCGGCGAGGCGGAGCTCGCCGAACTCGCGACCTCGATCAGCCAGCGCGGCATCATCCAGCCGATCGTGGTCCGGCCGCTCGGCGACGTGCCGGGGGCGTTCGAGATCGTGGCCGGCGAGCGGCGCTGGCGCGCGGCCCAGAAGGGCGGCCTCGACGAGGTGCCGGTGGTGATCGTCGAGATCGACGACCGCGCCTCGCTGGAATTCGCCATCCTGGAGAACGTCCAGCGGGCCGACCTCAACCCGATCGAGGAGGCCTCGGGCTACGAGCGCCTGATGCAGGATTTCGCCTATACCCAGAAGGAGTTGGCCGAGATCCTCGGCAAGAGCCGCAGCCACCTCGCCAACACCCTGCGGCTGCTCAACCTGCCGCCTTCCGTGCAGGACCGGGTCACCGCCGGGGAACTCACCGCCGGCCATGCCCGGGCGCTCCTGGCTGTGCGCGATCCCGAGGGGCTGGCCCGCCGGGTCGTGGCCGAGGGCCTGTCGGTGCGCGAGGTCGAGGCCGTGGCGGCGTCGGAGGCCGCCGAGGCCGCGAAGCCCGACACGCCCCGCCCCGGCCGCCCGCGGCTCTCCGCCGAGCGCCCTGCCCCGGTGCGCGACCTGGAATTGCGGATCCGCCGGGCCCTGGGCGTCGAAGTGACCTACAAGCCCAAGGACGCGGAATCCGGTGAGATCCGCATCCGCTACGAGACGCAGGACGAGCTGGAAGGCCTGCTCAACCGGTTCAAGGTGTCGGAGCCGGAGGAAGGCTGACGGCGGTTGCCGGGGTTCGTCCAGCGCCCGGCCGCACAGCGACGCGCATCCGAATCATCTCCCTCATCCTGAGGCGCCGGAGCGCAGCGGAGGCCTCGAAGGAGGCTTCCAGGGATCGCATGGCTGGCTGGAGGGCTCCTTCGAGGCTGCTCCGCAGCACCTCAGAGGCTGTGAGTCTTTCGATTTATCGCTCGCGACAGACGATGACGCTGCTGCATTCCTCGGGAGGTTCATCCGGGCCTGCGATCCCAGATGGGACGTTCCCCCGAAGGTTTGGGCCCAGGTCGATGACGGAGCGCGACACGCCCCCTCTCCCGCACGGGAGAGGGGGCCCGCGGCTCGTGCTGGGGGCATAGGCCAATCTGGCGCTGCTAAGGCGTCGGGTGCATGGGAAATCGAAGGGCGATCGATCGAAAGACTCACAGCCTCTCAGGATGAGGGTGTGGGTGGGATCGATGCAGGCCGTTTCGCTTCCTCGGAAGCGAGGCTGACACGATGCTCTAACGCCGCCGCCGCGCCCCCGCCTCCGCCACCCGCAGCAGGGCCGCGGAGGCCAGAGCGTGGGCCAGTTCCGGCTCGGCCCGCCGGCAGGCCAGGACGGCCTCCTGCAGGGCCTTGGCGGCCTGCCGGAGGGTGCCGGCCGGCCAGGTGGCGAGCTGGCCCTCGATGCTGGCCTTGCGCTTGAAATGCAGGCCCCGCCAGGCCGCAGCCATCAGGGCCGGGGTCTTGTCCGGATTGTCGAGGCGGGTCGCCAGCAGGGTCAGGGCGTGCCGGAGGGCCGAGCCCAGCACCACGCCGGGATCCAGCCCCTCGTGCCGGAAGCGCCGGTAATCGCGCTCCACCGCCTCGCGGCGCCCGTCGAAGGCGGCATCGATCAGGGTGTTGAGCACGCTGGCGGCGACGTCGCTGGTGACCGCCTCGACATGGTCGAGGGTCACGGTGCCCTCCCCGGCCGCGTAGAGCGCCAGCTTCTCGATCTCCATCAGGCTCGCCCGCCGGTCGCCGCCGAGGCTGCGGACCAGGACCTCCCGGGCGGCCCGGTCGATCCGCAGGCCGCGCTCCTGGAGGGTGCGGTCGATCAGGTCGGCGAGCGTGCGCTCGTCGTCGGCGTAACAGGGGATCGCCAGCGCCCGGGCCGAGCGCTCGCAGAGGACGCGCATCGGGTTGTTCTTGGCGAGGTCGCCGCCCTCCACGACGACGCGCGCGTCGGCGATCTCGGCGGCCAGAACTGCCTCGACCGCGGGCGCGTAGTTGCGGCTGCCGGGCCGGACCCAGATCGACCGGCGGCCCCCGAACAGGCCCATCGTGCCGGCCTCGTCGCACAGCCGGCCCGGGTCGGAGGCGAGGGTGTCGCCGTCGATCCGCACCAGCGCGAAGGGATCGCCGGGGTCGGTGACGAAATCCTCGGCGAGCTTGCGGGCGCGCTCGGTGACCAGGCCGGTATCGGGCCCGTAGACCAGGATCACCGGGATACGCGGGTCGGGCCCGCGCCGGATCAGCCCCTCGATCTCGCCCGCCTTGACGGCCGTCAAAGCCGGCTCACGGCTTGGTCGACAGCACGGCCGCGAGGCGGGTCTTGATCTGGTCCGCCAGCACGCTGGCCAGGCGGATCTCGGCGTCGCGCGCCGCCCGCTGGCTGGCGAAGCGCTGGACCGAGCGGTCGTAGGTCGCGGTCGAGGTCGCCACGCCCTCGGTGTAGACCTTGGCGCCGGCCATGTCCTCCAGGCTGTACTTGATGTTGGCGACCAGCGTGCCGGCCTCGGCGCGGCCGGTGGTGGAGGAGACGATCGGGGTCTGCACGATCTCGGAGCCCGAGAGCTTCAGCCGATAGCGCTTGCTCGACGGCTGGCCCGACCCGTCGAGCTCGAACACCAGTTCGCTGCGCAGGTAATGCCCGAGCCGCTCCTGGCCTTGCGCCATCGCCACGTCGTCGACCTGCACGGCGGCCAGCAGCGCCTGCACGGTCTCGCCGGAGGCGGTCGGCCCGTACAGGGGACGGAAGCAGGCCGACAGGCTCAGCGCCAGGCCGGCGACGCAGGCGAGGCGGCCGATCCGGCCCGCAACCGATACTTCCGAACGCACCATCACGTCGCCGTTCCGCCCCGCTTCGTCGCCGCCCCTCTTAGCCCGGACCGGGAGGGCCGCGCCATGAGGCTACGCGGCAACCGTTACGATTCCTCTGCGGCGGGAGCGTGGTCGAAGGGTTTCAGACCGTTGCCAGATAGCCCGACACCGTGACGATCGACAGGATCGTCGAGACCAGCACCACCCGGGCGGTCAGGTCGGCCTCCCGGCGGTAGAATTCCGCCAGCATGAACGGGCCGGTGCCGGTGGGGAGGGCCGCCATCAGCACCGCGACGTGCAGCAGCAGCGGCGGCAGGTCGAACAGGAAGCGGCCGAGCCCGTAGGCCAACAGCGGCTGCCCGGCGAGCTTGAGGCCGACCAGCAGGGCGGCCGCCCGGGTCTGCGCGCCGCCGGGCCGGCGCTTCTGGGCCAGGAACAGGCCGAGCGCCACCAGGGCGCAGGGCGAGGCCGCGCCGCCGAGGAGCTTCAGGAAGGTCTCGGCCGACGCCGGCAGGGTGAGGCCGGCGGTCGGCACCAGGGCGCCCAGCGCCGGCGCCACAAGGAGCGGGTTGCGGACCAGCGACCGCCCGACCGTGCGCCAGACCGGGACGCCGGCTCCCCCCGCGCCGCCGTCGCCCGTCTCCCGCCGCAGGCCGGTCTCGATCAGCACGATCGCCACCGCAAACACCCCGCAGACCGTGAGGATCGCCGCCACGGTGGTGGGCGCCAGCGCCTCCGGGCCGAAGGCGACGAGCCCCAGGGGGAAGCCCATGAAGCCGGTGTTGGGATAGCCGGCGTTGAGCCCGTCCACGGCGGCGTCCGAGAGCGGACGCCCCTCCCCCCGCCGGATCAGCACCGTCACGCCGAACACAGCCAGGCTGCTCAACCCGAAGGCGCCGATGAAGCCGGGCTTCCATATCGCGCTCCAATGCGCGTGCGCGGTCACGTCGAACAGCAGGGCCGGCAGGGCCAGGAACACCACGAACCGGTTGAGTTCGGTGGTCGCGGCAGTGCCGAGCACGCCGATCCGCCGGGCCAGCCAGCCGGCGAAGATCAGCGCGAAGATCGGCAGCACGACCAGCAGGGTCGAGAGCATGGGCGGCCCGGGTGGGAGGACGAGGCTCCGGCCTTAGGACAGGAGCCGCATCGACCTCCAGTGCCGGGGACGGGGACCTGCCATGCTCCCCTGCCCCCGCGGGAGCCGCTACCAGCGATAGATCAGGCTGCCGATCACCGTCGCGGGGGCTCCGCGATAGCAGAAGCCCGCCTGGCAGTTCGTGTAGCTGCGGTCGAAGATGTTGAACGCGTTGATCTGCGCGCGAAAACCTTTGTACTTCGGATCGAGCGCCGCGAAGTCGTAGGCGACCAGGGCGTCGAACAGGGTCACGGTCGGGTTGCGGACGGTGTTCTCGTCGTCGGCGAAGCTCGTGCCGGCGTAGCGGATACCGCCGCCGAGCTGCAGGCCGGAGAGCATCGAGCCCGGCGGGAACAGGTAGGTCCCGAAGACGCTGAAGCTGTCGCCCGGGATACCCGAGAGGGTGTTGCCGTCGATCGGCTGGCCGGTGACCAGCGAGGTCTGTCGCAGGAACCGGAAATCGAGATGGGTATAGGCCAGCGTCAGGTTGGTCCCCGGCGCGAAATTGGCGGTCATCTCGGCCTCGAATCCCTTTGACTCGACCGAGCCGCTGGCGACGACGTTGGCGATGTTGTTGGGATCCTGGCGCAGGAGCGAGGACTGGACGATATCGAAGCCGGCAAACGAGCCGGTGATGTTGGTGTTGGGGATCGCCGCCTTCACGCCGGCCTCGATCTGGTCGCCGGTCGCGGCCCGGAACGGGTTTCCGTTCACGTCGATGCCGACCTGGGGTGTGAACGTCGTCGCGTAGCTGGCGTACGGCACCAGGGTATCGGTGAGCAGGTAGTTCAGGCCGACCCGGCCCGAGAAGGCACGGTCGGCCTGGTTGGCGACCGTGCCGGCGGTCTGGTCGGCGGTGTTCTGGAACACCCAGTCGTGCCGCCCGGTGAGCGTCAGGATGAAGCGTCCGAGCTTGGCCTGCTCCTGCAGGTAGACGCCGATCTGGTCCTGCGCCTGGCTCTGGAAGTTCGTGATGCGCGGCCGGGCGATGACCTGCTGGCCGTAGTTCAGCGTCAACAGGTTGAGAGCCGGCGCGGCCCCGAAGCCGAAGGCGCGCGTGTAGTCGTAATGGGCGTAGTCGACGCCTCCGATCAGGGTGTGCTGGATCGGCCCGGTGGTGACGTGGCCTTCGAGCTGGGTGTCCACGGAGATCTGGCTCAGCGTGTCGAGATAGGCGCCCGCGGTGCGTGAACCCAGGGTCCGGGCAGGGTTCAGGCCCGTGATCGACGTGTAGTCGTAGTCGGCCCGGACGTCGTAAAAGCGGACATTCTGGCGGACGATCAGGTCCGGCGAGAACGTGTGCTCGAAGGCGTAGCCGATGCGGTACTGCTGCTGCTTGTACTGGTTGAACGCCGGGTCGCCGGAGTAGAAGTTCGTCACCCGGAAGCCGGGGTCGTTGAAGAAGAACGAGGTGCCGGGCAGGCGGGATTCGAAGTACTCGCTGAGGAACGTGAAGCTGGTGTCGGAATCCGGCCGCCACGTGAAGGACGGGGCGATGAAAGTGCGGTCGTCGTCCCCGCCCGGCAGGTAGGTGTTGGACTGGCGCTTCACCCCGGTCACGCGATAGGCCAGCGTCCCGTCGGTGCCCTCCACCGGGCCGCCGATGTCGAAGTTGCCCTGGAAGCGGTCGTAGTTTCCGGCCTGGAACTGCACCTCGCCGAAGGGCACGAAGACCGGGCGCTTCGAGATGGAATCGACGATACCGCCGGGCGAGCCGAGGCCGTAGAGGCCCGAGGCCGGCCCCCGCAGGATGGTGACCGCCTCCAGCCCGTAGGGCTCGCTGCGCGGGATGGTCAGGCCGACGGCGTTCAGGCGCAGGCCGTCGCGGAAGATGCCGTTGTAGGTCGCACTGAAGCCGCGGATGTAGAAGGCGTCGTAGCGCGGATCGAAGCCGAACACGCTGCTCGACACCCCCGGCGTGTAGGCGATCGCCTGGGCCAGGTCCTGCACGTTGCGGTCGTTGAGCTGCTCGCGGGTGACCACCGAGACCGATTGCGGGGTCTCGATCAGCGGCGTGTTGGTCTTGGTCGCGGTCGGGCTCACGCGGGCGACGTAGCCGGTGACGCCGGAGGGGCCGCCGCCCCCGCCGCTGGTGGCCGCGCTGTCGCCGTCGCCGCCGCTCACGTTGGCGCCGCCGAAGCCGGCCCCGGCCGGAAACGCCGCGGCGGGGCGGGTGGCCTCCACGGAAATCTCGTTGAGCTGCACGTCTGCGCCCTGCGCGGCGGCGTGCGGGACGAGGACGCCCTGCGTCAGGGCGGTGGCGGTGAGCAGAAGCCCGAGGCGGGCGGAACGCAGCGGCATGATAGATCCTGGGATGCGCCACGCGTCGGCGCTTCAACCCCAAGATCATCCAGCCACGGGCAATCGATCAACCCGAAAACGTGTTGCAAATCACACACTTAGAGGTGTTCAAATCTGGAATCGTTCGAGTCTCAGAACTCCAGCGGCGGCTCCCGCAGGGCGTCGGCCTCGCGGGTGCAGGTGGCTTGGTCGGGGGCCGCGCCGCCGCCGGACAGGGCGCCCCGGAGCTCGGCCCGCGCCTTGTCCAGGTCGGCCCGGAAGCCCGGATCGCCCATCAGCGTGGCGAGGACCGAGGAGCCGGTGATCCGCCCGGCCGCCACGTCGCTCAGCCAGTGCACCCCGCACACGACCCGGCTCTCGCCGTAGGCCCGGCCGCGCGCCAGGATCGCGGTCGCCTTCTCGGGCACCAGGGAGGCCAGGATCAGCGCGTAGGCCCAGCCCTGCGTGGCGTGGCCGGATGGGTAGCTGAAGCTGTCGGTGAGCGCCTGGGTCCGCTGGACGCAGATCGGCGCCTCGTTGCCCACGAACGGCCGCAGCCGCCGGTAATGGACCTTCGGGCCGCGGGTCGCCCGGGCGAGGTCGAGCCGCGTGCGCTCGAGGAGATTCATCACCGCCGGCACCCGGGTCTGGTCGATGCGAGTGCCGAGCACGCAGGCGAAGTTGTCGAGGACCGCGGAGGCCCCCTCCGACACGTCGTTCGCGGCGATTTCCCAGCGGGCGCTGCCCTTCAGGGCGCGGGTGCTGTTGAAGGCCGCCCGGTCGGCCTTGTCGAGCGGCGCGTCATGGGCCGGCGGCGCAGGCAGGATCTGGACGGCATCGGGAACCGCGGTCTCGGCGAGATAGGGCTTCACCGCCGGCTTGCCGGGCTTGAGCGTGTCGGCCCCGAGCGACGGCGCCGCCGGCGGGTTCGCCGGGGCTGGCTGGGGCATATCCTCGGCGCGCACCGAGGTCGCGGCCGCCAGCAGAGCGAGGATCGGCAAGGTCAGGGTGCGGCGCATCGGATCCGTGGCGGTGTCGGCGAAGGGGCGAGAGCGGAGGCGGGGCGGTCCCGCAGACAAACGAACGACTTGGCGGGACGGTTCAGTCCGCACACAGGGCTCTCATTCTGTCCAGGGGCGAACCCGGCGGTTCGGCGAGCGGCCGGGGCGGTTGACCCGGGCCCGCGTCCGCGCGAACCCTGCACCCCCCGCTCCGGCCTTCAGACCCCATGGCTCAGCCGCTCGACCGCGCCCGCCTCCTCGAGGCTTTCGAGGCACTCGGTGCCGACCTCGCCGAGTACGGCCGGTTCGTCGAGATCGCCGTCTACGGTGGCGGCGCGCTGATGCTGCAATTCGCCTGGCGGCGTGGCACCGAGGATGTCGATGCGGTCGTGCGGCCCGGCTACGACGAGGCGGCCCTGGCACCTTCGGTGGCCCGGGTCGCCGCGCGGATGGGGCTGGAGCCGGATTGGCTCAACGATGCCGTCGGGATGTTCACGCCGCTCGACGAGGATGAGACGCTCTTCGCCCTGTCCGGCACCTTCCCCGCTGATGGGACGCCGGGACTTCGAACGGTCGTGGCCAAGCCCGCCTACCTCTTGGCGATGAAACTCCATGCCCTGCAGAGCCTGGATCGCGGCGATCGTGACCTGAATGACGCCCGTGCCCTGGCCGCTTACTTGGACCTGCGTGATGTGGATGCCCTGGTACAGCTGTACCGCGCGATCTACGGCGAGGACCCATCATCGGAGGCCCGCAGTCGTTTCTCGGCCGTCTTCGCGGGGACGTCATGAGGCCGCGTTCCCTGGCCGCGGTGGTCGAGCGCGCGCGCGGTGACGGCGACTGGGAGCATCACCTGCGCGACTTCCTCGACGCCTTCTACGCGGCCGACGGCGACGTCGCCCGGCAGTCCGCATTCGTGGCCGACGAGCCCGGACTGCTGGGGCGGCCGGAGGCGGATGCGTTCCTGGGCGGGGCCGGGGAGCATCTCGCCCGGCGCTGGGGCCTGCCCATCCCCGGTTGGGTCCGGGCCGAGGAGCGGTACCTGACGACGGCCCTGTTCGTCCCGGGCGACAAGGCCCTGCGGGGCTACCTGATCTGCGTCAGCCCGGTGTCGTTCCGGACGCGGCTGATCTTCACCGGGCCCGATCCGCTCCAGCGCGCCCGCTTCCCCTACCATCGCGGCGTCATCACGATGCCGGCCGAACATGGGTTTCCGAAGGGCTGAGCCCCTGACGCACCAGGGCTCCGCCCTGGACCCGCGAAAGGTCTGGGACCCTTCGAAACCATGATTTGGCCGGCTAATTTTCTCGGAACGCCGCCGCGACCGCCGTGGGAAACTCCTCGTGCGGGCTGAGCGCTCCGGGGATCGCCGTGCCGGCGACCCGGCCGTGGGCGATCAGCGCGTCCATCTCGGCCCCGGAGCGGCGCGGGGCGTTGTCCGGCCGCAGCACCAGGGTCGGGGGCAGGCCGTCCCCGAACAGGTCGAGGAAGGCGGCGCGGTCGGCCACCGGGTCGAGGCCGCCGGTGACGAAGGCGGCGGTGCCGAAGCGACCGTTGCGCTGCCGG
Organism: Methylobacterium sp. WL7; assembly: GCF_008040085.1. Taxonomy (NCBI): domain Bacteria; kingdom Pseudomonadati; phylum Pseudomonadota; class Alphaproteobacteria; order Hyphomicrobiales; family Methylobacteriaceae; genus Methylobacterium; species Methylobacterium sp. WL7. The sequence goes on from NZ_VRVG01000086.1 coordinate 15,088, forward strand.
GTGACGGCATGCTTGGCGCGGATCAGCGCCGGCGTGACGTGGGCCGCGTCCGCGTAGACGTGGGCGCGCATCATCCGGCCGATGATCGGCGGGCTGATGTTGAGCCGGTAGAGCGCCTCGCCCAAAACCGGCGCCTCGACGGCCCGGCGGATCCGCGGGAACCAGTGCGCCCGGCTCGGCATCGCGGTGGGCAGCGGCCCACGCCAAGTCGGCGCCACCAGCACCAGACGCTCGAAGGCCTGGGGGTGCCTGCGCGCCGCCGCGACCAGATAGCCGGCGGCGTGCCCGGCGGCGATCCCGATCGCGTAGGGGCCGGGGGCGGCGCTGAGCAGCGCGTCCAGGAACGCGTGCAGGGTGTCCGGACCGAGGGGCAGGCGGCTCCGCGGCCGAGCGCCGAAGCCCGGCCAGTCGGGCACCAGGCAGCGGTACTCCGAGCCGAGGGCGCGGGCGAGATCGCGCATCTCGGCCCGGTCCGAGATCGTCGACAGTGCCGGCAGCAGCAGCGCGTCGCGCCCCGTGCCGATCACGTCGCACGGGGTCGGCACCGGCCGGCCCGCTACGATCAGCTCCAGGTTCCGCGTCGTCGTCACCAAGCCGCCCCCAAGTCACAAAAGAATCAGGTGCGCAGCAGCTCGTTGATGGCGGTCTTGGAGCGGGTGCCGGCATCGACCCGCTTGACGATCACGGCGCAATACAGGCCGGGGCCGGGGGTGCCGTCCGGCAGCGCCTTGCCGGGCATCGTGCCCGAGACCACCACGGAGTAGGGCGGCACGCGGCCGTACATCACCTCGCCGGTGCTGCGATCGACGATCTTGGTCGAGGCGCCGATATAGACGCCCATGGACAGCACGCTGCCCTGGCCGACGATGACGCCCTCGGCCACCTCGGCGCGGGCGCCGATGAAGCAATCGTCCTCGATGATCACCGGGTTGGCCTGGAGCGGCTCGAGCACGCCGGCGATGCCGGCGCCGCCGGAGATGTGGCAGTTCTTCCCCACCTGCGCGCAGGAGCCGATCGTCACCCAGGTGTCGACCATGGTGCCTTCGCCGACATAGGCGCCTAGGTTGACGAAGCTCGGCATCAGCACGGCGCCCGGCGCAATGTAGGAGCCGCGGCGCACGAAGCAGCCCGGCACGGCACGCAAGCCCGCGGCGCGGAACTCCGCCTCGCCCCAGCCCGCGAACTTGGACGAGACCTTGTCCCACCACGGCGCGCCGCCGGGGCCGCCGTCGATCGCCGCCATGTCGTTGAGCCGAAAGGACAGCAGCACCGCCTTCTTCAGCCACTGGTTGACGACCCAATCGTGGTTGCCGCTCTTCTCGGCGACCCGGGCCTTGCCGGAATCGAGCAGGTTCAACGCCTCCTCGACGGCCTCGCGGACGGCGCCCTGGGTCGAGGTCGAGATGCCGGCCCGCTCTTCCCAGGCCGTCTCGATGGTCTTGGCGAGGTCGGAGGTGGACATGGCGGTTCGATGCTCTTGGCGGGAGTAGGTTTGCGGGAGCCCGTGCTTACTCGCGGGCACCGGGGCTGTCACCCGGGGAGCCGGCGCAATCCGCCCGGATCAATCCTCCAGCAGCACCCGCACCCGGTCGAGATCGGTCACGAGGTCCACGAGGTCGATCGCCAGGGTGTCGTAGACGGATTGCGCGGCTGCGGGGAATTCCTCCAGCACGCGCCGCATCAGCGTGGGGGTGATGCGCATGACCTCGGCGGCGCCTTCGGCCCGGGCCTCGGTCGGTCGGGTGCCGCGCACGAACAGGGCGAGCTGCCCGATCAGCGCCGAGCGCCCGGCGCGCACCGGCTCGGCGTCCGCCACCCGGGGGCTGAGCCGGATCGTACCGGACATCACCACGAAGCCGCCGTCGGCCGGGTCGCCGCGGGCGAACAGCAGGTCGCCGTCCGCCAATTCGCGCCGCTCGGCCGCGAAGGTCAGCAGGCGCAGCGCGTCCCGGTCGAGGAAGCCGAACAGCGGCGCGTCGGCGAGGATCGCGATGTCGTCGTCGAGCCCCAAGGAACCGCCTCACCGCCTGCGTGCAAACGAGCCTGCGCCCCGCCTACACGCAAATCCCTAAAGCCCTTCCCGATCGCGTTGCAATCGCGCTTGGCTCTCGGTTCTGGCCGTGACGCGCAACGAGCCGATCAGGGCAGCAGCTTGTAGCCGCCGCCTTCGGTGACGAGGATCGCCGCGGTGGCGGGGTTCGGCTCGATCTTCTGGCGCAGCCGGTAGATATGCGTCTCCAGCGTGTGCGTGGTGACGTGGGCGTTGTAGCCCCAGACCTCGGCCAGCAGCGTGTCGCGGTTCACGACCGCCCGACCGGCCCGGTACAGGAAGCGCAGGATCGCGGTCTCCTTCTCGGTCAGCTTGAGCTTCGAGCCGCGCTCGCCGACCAGCAGCTTGGCGCCGGGCCGGAACGTGTACGGGCCGATCTGGAACACCGCGTCCTCGGACGCCTCGTGGCTGCGCAGATGCGCGCGGATCCGGGCGAGCAGGATGCCGAACTTGAACGGCTTGGTGACGTAGTCGTTGGCGCCCGCCTCAAGGCCCTCGACGTGGTCCGCCTCCGAGTCCTGCGCCGTCAGCATGATCACCGGGCCGCGGAAGCCGCCGGCCCGCATCCGGCGCACGGCCTCGCGTCCGTCGAGGTCGGGCAGGCCGACATCCATCACGGCGAGGTCGATGCGCTCGGCCGCGACCCGCCGGACCGCGTCCGCGGCGTTCGCCTCGGTGACCACGGTGAATTCTTCGCAGAGGTCGAGCTGCTCGGTGAGCGTGTCGCGCAGGATCGCGTCGTCGTCACAGATCAGCAGGCGATAGACATTCGACATCGTCCGGGGCCCTGGAGCACGCTGCGGGACCGGGAGACCCGGCGTCCGGGGACAGCGCGCGATGACAAGGATCTGGAGCACGCCGCCCGTCGCGTGACAACACGGCCGGCTCCAGGAAAGCGGGGCCGGCGCGCTGGAATCCAGGGGCGTTCGGTCCCCCCGTCGCAGGGCGGTGGGCTGATTCGCTCCCGAATCCCGGCTTCGACGGCCTGGGTTCCGCCGCAAGGATAGGGCTTCGTTTGTGGCCGGACATTGCCTTGTGCGCAATTTTTCACGGTTTCGGTATTGGATACCGGGCATAACCCCCGCCGGTCCGCCCCGGGCGCCACGCCGCCGCGGCCGGACCGGGGCGCGTGCGGCCGGCAGGGGAGGGGTGTTGTGCGGGGACATCGGCGCGAGCGGCCCGGATCGGTCCGCATGACCGTGAGTGAGATCCGGGTTCGCGCACTGGTCGGCGACCGCTGCCGGGGCCAGCTCCTGGTCGGCCCGGCGGTGATCCCCTGCGCCCTCGGGGCGGGCGGCATCGTGTCCGACAAGCGCGAGGGCGACGGCGGCTCGCCGCGCGGACGCTTCCGCCTGCGGGGCGGCGCGTACCGGCCGGACCATCTCGGCCCGCGCCCGCGCACGGCGCTGCCCCTGCGGGCGACCCGGCCGGGGGACGGCTGGTGCGACGACCGCCGGGACCGCCGCTACAACCGGCCGATCCGCCTGCCGGCCCCGGGCGTCAGCGCCGAAGCGATGTGGCGCGACGACGGGCTCTACGACGTGGTGATCGACCTCGACTACAACCGCGCGCCGATCCGGAAGGGGCGGGGCTCCGCGATCTTCCTGCACATCGCCCGGGACGGCTACCGCCCCACCGAGGGCTGCGTCGCCCTGGCCCGGGCGGACCTGCTGCGCCTGCTCGGGCGCCTCGGCCCGCGCACGCGTCTGCGGATCGGGTGAGGCTCACGCCTTCCGGGTCCTGGCCCCGAAGATGGCGGTCCCGACGCGGACATGGGTGGCGCCTTGCTGGATCGCCGCCGGAAAATCCGCGCTCATGCCCATCGAGAGGATCGGCAGGTTGTGATCCCGCGCCAGGCGGGCGAGCAGGGCGAAATGGGCCGAGGGCGGGTCCTCCGCGGGCGGGATGCACATCAGGCCCTGGATCGCGAGCCCGTGGGTGTCGCGGCACTCGGCCAGCAGCGTGGCGAGCTGATCCGGGAGGACCCCGGCCTTCTGCGGTTCCGCGCCGGTGTTGACCTGGATCAGCAGCGTCGGGGTCCGACCCGCGCGGTTGATTTCCTTGGCGAGCGCCGCCGCGAGCGACAGCCGGTCGAGGGCGTGGATCACGTCGAACAGGGCCACCGCCTCGCGGGCCTTGTTGGATTGCAACGGGCCGACGAGGTGCAGCTCGACATCCGGGTAGCGGGCGCGCAGGTCCGGCCACTTCGCGACGGATTCCTGGACGTAGTTCTCCCCGAACACCCGGTGCCCCGCCTCGAGCGCCGGGACGATGCCCTCCGCCGGCACGGTCTTGGAGACGGCCACCAGCCGGACCTCCGCGGGGTCGCGCTCCGAATCCTCGGCCGCCTGCGCGATGGCGGCCCGCACCTCGGCCAGGCCGGCGGCGACATCGGCTTCGCCGACCGGGAGCTTGGCGGTGGGCTGCCCCATCCCGTCTGTGGCGGGAGCGGTCTGCCCGGTGATCGCGTCGTCCATCGCGTGCCTGTCCTGATGGGACATCGGTCCCTTGCCCCGCCGACCTATGCCGTTGCGCGCCTCGCGCAAGCCCGGACCCATGCATCCGTTGACCGGCTCCGGCGCAGATATGCTACTGGGCCGCAACCGTGCCGCGGCTCTCCCCGATCAGCCGCCGAGCCTCTGACCCCGCCGGACCCATGACCAGCACCGCCCCCCAGCCCGTCGAGCGCTACAACGCCAAGGATGCCGAGCCGCGCTGGCAGGCCGCCTGGGCCGAGCAACGCCTGTTCGAGACCGACAATGCCGACGGGCGCCCGAAATACTACGTGCTGGAGATGTTCCCGTACCCGTCGGGGCGGATCCACATGGGCCACGTGCGCAACTACGCGATGGGCGACGTGGTCGCCCGGTACAAGCGCGCCCGGGGCTTCAACGTGCTCCACCCGATGGGCTGGGACGCGTTCGGCCTGCCGGCCGAGAACGCCGCCATGGAGCGCAAGGTCAACCCGCGGGACTGGACCTACGCCAACATCGCGTCGATGCGCGACCAGCTGAAGGCCATGGGCCTGTCGCTCGACTGGAGCCGGGAGATCGCGACCTGCGACCCCGATTACTACAAGCACCAGCAGCGGATGTTCCTCGACTTCCTGGACAAGGGCCTGGTGACCCGGCGCACCGCCAAGGTGAACTGGGACCCGGTCGATCACACCGTGCTCGCCAACGAGCAGGTGATCGACGGGCGCGGCTGGCGCTCCGGCGCCCTGGTCGAGCAGCGCGAGCTGACCCAGTGGTTCTTCAAGATCACCGACTTCGCCGAGGATCTGCTCACAGCCCTCGACGGGCTGGACCGCTGGCCGGAGAAAGTCCGGCTGATGCAGAAGAACTGGATCGGCCGCTCCGAGGGGCTGGAAGTCCGGTTCGCCCTGGCCCGGCCCCCGGCCGGTGCGGCCGAGTCCGTGACGGTCTACACCACCCGGCCCGACACCCTGTTCGGAGCCCGGTTCCTGGCGATCGCGGCCGACCATCCGCTGGCGGCAGCGGTTGCCGCGAACAACCCGGATCTCCAGGCCTTCATCGAGGAATGCCGGCGCACCGGCACCGCCCAGGCGGCGATCGACACCGCTGAAAAACTCGGCTTCGACACCGGCCTGACCGTCCGCCACCCCCTCGACCCGGCCTGGACGCTGCCGGTCTACGTCGCGAACTTCGTGCTGATGGACTACGGCACCGGCGCGGTGTTTGGCTGCCCGGCGCACGACCAGCGCGACCTCGACTTTTCCAACAAGTACGGGCTCGGCAACGTCCCGGTGGTCTGCCCCGAGGGGCAGGACCCGGAGGCGTTCCTGATCACCACCACCGCCTATGTCGAGGACGGGCGGATGATCCATTCGCGCTTCCTCGACGGCATGACCACCGGGGAGGCCTTCGAGGCCGTGGCGCGCCGGCTCGAGCAGGAGGGCGTGGCCAAGCGCAAGGTCCAGTTCCGCCTTCGCGACTGGGGCGTCTCGCGCCAGCGCTACTGGGGCTGCCCGATCCCGATCATCCACTGCGAGTCCTGCGGCCCGGTGCCGGTGCCGGTCTCGGACCTGCCGGTGAAGTTGCCCGAGGAGGTCTCGTTCGACCAGCCCGGCAACCCGCTGGAGCGCGACCAGGCCTGGCGGACGGTGCCGTGCCCGCAATGCGGCGCACCGGCCCGGCGCGAGACCGACACGATGGACACGTTCGTCGATTCGTCCTGGTACTACGCGCGCTTCACCGCGCCCTGGCTCACCGACGCCCCCACCGACCGCGCCACGGTCGATCGCTGGCTGGCGGTGGACCAGTATATCGGCGGCATCGAGCACGCGATCCTGCACCTGCTCTACGCCCGGTTCTTCATGCGGGCGATGCGCGAGACCGGCTGGGCCGGCGTCTCCGAGCCCTTCGCCGGCCTGTTCACGCAGGGCATGGTCGTCCACGAGACCTACAAGGACGCGACCGGCGCCTGGGTGCCGCCCGCCGAGATCCGCTTCTCCACCGAGGAGGGCGAGCGCCGCGCGTTTCACGTGAAAACTCAGGCGCCGATCGCGATCGGTTCGATCGAGAAGATGTCGAAGTCCAAGAAGAACGTGGTCGACCCGGACGACATCATCGCGAGCTACGGGGCCGACACGGCGCGCTGGTTCGTCCTCTCCGATTCGCCGCCCGAGCGCGACGTGATCTGGAGCGAGGAGGGCGTGCAGGGCGCTGCCCGGTTCGTCCAGAAGGTCTGGCGGCTGACCCATGCCGCGCTGGCCGCGAGCGGGGATGGCGCCGCCGACCTCACCCTGCGCAAGGCCGCCCACCGGGCGCTCGCCGCCGTGCAGGACGATATCGAGCGCCTGCGGTTCAACCGCTGCGTCGCCCACATCTACACCTTGGCCAACGCCCTCGAGGACGGGCTGCGCGGGCCGGTCTCGCGCGCGGCGGCGACGGAGGCGGCGGGCATCCTGGTGCAGCTCATCGCCCCGATGATGCCGCACCTCGCCGAGGAATGCTGGACCACGCTCGGCCGCCCCGGCCTCGCCGCCCAGGCCCCCTGGCCTGAGGCCGAGGCCGGGCTCCTGGTCGAGGACGAGATCACCCTGCCGGTCCAGATCAACGGCAAGAAGCGCGCGGACGTGACCGTGCCGCGCGACGCCGACGCCAAGGCGGTGGAGGCCGCCACCCTGGCCCTGGAGACAGTCCAGAAGATCCTGGAGGGCAAGCCGCCGCGCAAGGTGATCGTGGTGCCGGGGCGGATCGTGAACTTGGTGGTGTGAAGGGGGCGGGCTGGATGTATGTTCTGCCCGCCCCCTAATTACGTAGCAAGACAAGACGTGGTTGAACCCGTCGGCAAACCAGAGTGTGTTGCACGCGATACGACATGCGCGCTCCCGCCGGCTGCAGCATTCAAGCCGGATGCCTTGCAGCGGTGTATCGATTTCGATACAGTTCGGGGACTCGTCGTGAAGCCTGTCACGTTCTTGGGTGATAGCCGAAAGGTACTTTAGTCTTTTCCGGACGCCATTCGCTACAGGTCCGGCGTGGAATTACGCGCTGTCCAGCTGGGCTTTGAACCGGATGATTGGAAACCCATCACCACCGTGGCTCCGGGTGTCAGGGAGATAAGGATCTGAGACCGCTCGGGAGCATTCCGAATCATCTATTTGGCGACGCTTCCGGATCGTGTGTTGGTCCTTCATGCGTTTCAGAAGAAGACGCAGCAGACCTCACAGCACGATATCGATGTCGCGACCAAGTGCCTCAAGGATTGGAAGGCCGAGGCATGAACGCGGAAACCTTTGACACCGTTTTCGAGGCGCTGGCCGACACGCCTGTCGAAGCCGCCAACATGACGGCACGCGCCGACCTGCTGCTTGCAATCCGAGAACGGGTCAAATCATGGGAGTTGTCGCAAGATAGCGCGGCCGCGCGGCTCGGTCTTACGCGCCCGCGCCTCAACGACCTGATGCGCGGGAAACTCGATAAATTCTCGCTGGATGCGCTCGTAAACATCGCTAGTTCGGCCGGCTTCGCATTGCGAATCGAGCTGATCGAAGCGGCATAGAGAACCCGGCTCGGCTCACGGCGCCGCCAGCCCCGGATCCTGCCCGTTGGCCTCCAGGCTCCGCGCGACGAATCCGTGCGCCTTCGCCTGCGCCAGGAAACCTGCAAGAAAGGCCGCCCCCGCGTCCCGGCCGACCGGCAGGCCCATCGCCTGCGGGATGTCCATGAAATGTCCCGGCAGTAACCGCACCTCCTTGTGGGCGGCCGCATAGGCGGCGAGCGGCTGGTGGACCCCGGCGGCGACATCGAGCCCGTCCCGGGCGAAGGCCGTGACCGCCTCCGCCGAAGTCGGCGCCCGCACCAGGGTGGCGTGGCGCAGCGCACGGGTCAGGAACAGGTCGTAGGCGCTGCCGCGTCCCACCGAGACGCGCACTCCGTCGCGGTCGACCGCCTCCAGGGTCCGGATCGGCGAGGCGGCCGGCACCAAGTAGCTGCCGGCGATCAGCACGTAGGGGGCCGTGAAGGCGATGCCCTCGGCGCGCTGCGGGTCGATCGCCAGGAAGCAGATGTCCCAGGTCCCGGACCGGGCCGAGGCCGAGACGGCGCCCGCGCCGGGAAACGTGACGAACGTCACCGGCACGCCGAGCCGCTGCGCCAGCGCCCGGGCGAGATCCACCGACACGCCGGCCGGGCCGTCCGCCCCGGATCGGGCGAGCACCGGATTGCCGAGGTTGATCGCCGCTCGGAGGGTGCCGGTAGGGGCGAGGTCGTGCAGGGCCGCAGGGGAGGGGG